>JAAEQP010001292.1 GCA_024231375.1 bacterium
CCCCTCCGAACCGTCAGAGGGGCCTTTAACCTCGATATCGCTAAGAATAATCCCCATCTCCTTGCGCATTTCCAGATGTTTCCCTATAATACTTCCGCACTCGTAAGCAAATGGCGCATACATCCAGGAGAATCATGACCAGCTCCCCCGATCTCGCCTCGCTCACGGCGCAGCACAACCGCGCATTGATCCTCAATGCGGTCAGGAGTCGTGAGTCCTTGTCGCGCACGCAGTTACGACAGGCGACGCGGATTCGGTTGGCGTCGATTACGGAACTGGTGCGGAGGTTGTTGGACGACGGATTGCTCATGGACGCTGGAACGGGCGGTAC
Organism: bacterium; assembly: GCA_024231375.1. The sequence goes on from JAAEQP010001292.1 coordinate 332, forward strand.
GGGCCGGGGTCGTAAGCATCTCCTGCTGAAGCTGAACCCCGGATACGGCCATGCGGTGGGTGTGGAGTTCGACGCGGACCATGTGATCGGCGTTGTGGTCGATCTTGAGATGAACGTGGTGGCCACGGAAGAGGCCCCGCTGTTCGCGACCGGCGGCAGAGACGCGGTGCTGGCCCAGTTGACGGGCTGCATCCGGCGCGTGATGTCCAAGGCGGGCGTCGGTCTGCACAACACCATCGGCATCGGCGTGGGCGACCCGGGTCTCGTGGACCCCGAAAGCGGGGTGGCCGTGCTGTCGTCCACCATCCACGGCTGGCACGACGTACCGGTCCGCGCCATACTCGAAGAAACCTTCTCCGTGCCTGTGTTGATGGAAGAAAACACCCGCGCAAAGACCTTGGCCGAGAAACGGTTCGGCGCGGGTCAAAACGCCGGTCACCTCATGTTCATCGAAATCGGACCCGGCATCGGATGCGGTGTCATGACGCCTCGGGGACTGTACCGAGGCGCGGGCGGGGCCGCCTGCGAACTCGGGCACACGCACGTGGCGGATTCGGCCCAGGTGTGCCGGTGCGGCGGCTGTGGCTGTCTGGAGGCCGTGGCGTCGTTGCCCGCCATCGCGCGGCGCGCGGTCCAGGCCATGGAAGCGGGGGCCCTATCGGTGGCCCTGGATCTGGCGGGCGGGTCGGCGGACAACCTTCGCGCCGAGCATGTGTTTGAAGCGGCGCGGCAAGGCGACAGACTGGCCTTGCGCCTGCTCGACGAGACCTGCACCTATCTGGGCGTGGGCATTGCCAACGCCGTCAACCTATTCAACCCCGAACTGGTGGTGTTCGACCCGCGTCTGCAACCGGTCCAGGACCTTATGCTGGAACCGATTCGCAACGTGGTGATGCGTCAAGCGCTGCAGGTGGCCACGCGGAGCCTGGAGTTCAGCGTATCGCCCCTGGGCCGCGAAAGCGGCGCTCTGGGCGTGGCAGCCATGATGGTGGACACCGTATTCAAGATACCGCAACTGCCGGTGCCCGATTTTGCGCAACCGGCAGGCATGGAGAGGAGTCAGTCATGAGCGAGAAGATTCGTTGGGGCGTCATTGGATGCGGCGGCATCGCGGCACGGCGCACCATTCCCGAGTTCACCACCATGGTGTCCAACGCGGAGATCGTGTCGGTGATGGACCTGGATGCCGGGCGAGCCGAGGAAGTGGCGGGCGAGTTCAACGTGCCTCATTGGTGTACGACCGAGAAGGACCTGCTCGCGCAGGATGTCGACGCGGTCTATATCGCCACGCCCCAGAACGTGCATTGCAAGCAATCGGTCCAAGCGGCCAACGCCGGCAAACACATCCTCTGCGAGAAGCCCATCGCCATCACCACCGACGAGGTGGACCAGATTGAGGCGGCCTGCCGCGCCAGCAACGTGAAGTTCATGCTGGGCTTCTGCATGCGCAACAACGTGTACAACCGCAAAGCGCGCGACCTCGTGCAATCCGGCGCGTTGGGCCAGATGGTCATGGGCCGGGCCCAACTGACGTGCTGGTATCCGCCCATCCCCGGCGCATGGCGACAGGACGCGGCCATCAGCCACGGCGGCGCATTGCTCGACATGGGCACCCACTGCCTCGACATCCTGGAATGGATTATGGGCGCGCCCATTGTGGAAGTCACTGGTTTTCAGGATCTTATGACCCACGACTACCCGACCCGCATTGAAGACGCGTCCACCATCGCGATCCATTTCGGCAACGGCGCCCATGGCGTCGTGGACAACTACTTCAACCTGCCCGACGTAGCCGCCCAGAATGCCCTCGAGTTGCACGGCACCAAGGGGTCCATCATCGCCCGCGGCACCATCGGCCAGGACCCGACCGGCGAGATGTTCAGCATCCTTCAGGATGCCGAGACCGGCTACGACGCCAACCAAGTGCGCAACGTCGAGGTCAACCGCGAAACCTACGACATGAAGGGCATCGGACTCTACGGTCAGATGATTACGGCCTTCAGCGACTGCATTCTCAACGATGCGGAAGTGCCCGTGACACTGGCGGACGGCCGGCATTCGGTGAAGGTCGTCGACGCCATCTACGAGGCCATCCGCGAGAAACGCGTGGTCCGGGTGGAGGAGTAGGGGTTATGACGCAACTCGCACTCAACGGAGGGTCGCCGGTCCGAGGCGCACCGTTTCCCTCGTGGCCAGTATTCGACGCCACCGAGGAAGAGGCAGTGCTCCAGGTTCTGCGTAGCGGCAACTGGTGGCGGTTCGCACTCGGACAAGGCCTCGAACTCGCCGACCCGGAAGCAGGCGATCGCGGGCAGGTCGTGGAGTTCCAGGAGGCCTTCGCGCGACACCACGACTGCGCCTACGGCGTGGCCGCGGCCAACGGCACGGCCACGCTGGAAATGGGCATCCGCGCCCTCGACTTCGAGGTGGGCGACGAAATCCTCGTGCCTGCCTACACCTACATCGCCAGCGCCACGTGCGTGTTGCAGAACAACCTGGTGCCCATCTTTGTGGACGTGGACCCCGACACCTACAACATCGACCCGGACCGGATGGAAGAAGCCATCACCGACCGCACCCGCGCCGTGGTGATCGTGCATTTCGGGGGCCAACCTGCCGACATGGACCGCATCATGGCCGTTGCCGAGAAGCGGGGCATCCGTGTCATCGAAGACGCTGCCCACGCTCACGGGTGCGAATGGAAGGGCAAGAAGGCAGGCTCTTTCGGCGCCTTCGGGTCCTTCAGCTTCCAGGCGAGCAAGAACATGACCGCCGGCGAAGGCGGCATTGTATGCACCAACGACGAAACCCTCGCCGCCGAATGCGAAGCCCTGGCGTGGGCCGGCCGCAAAGCGGGACGTCCGTGGTACGAGTTTCACCGGCTGGGTTGGAATTCGCGACTCACCGAGTTCCAGGCGGCCCTGTTGCGCGTGCAACTCTCACGACTCGACGAACAGAACCGGACGCGCCAAGCGAACGCCCACTATCTCTCCGAGAAGTTGGCCTCGATTGACGGCGTATCCCCATTGGTTCAAGACCCCCGCACGACCATGCACGGCTACCATCTCTACATCTTCCGGTACGACGAGGAACTCGTGGGACTCCCACGCGCGCGGTTCCTCGAAGCCTTCGGGGCCGAGGGGGTACCAGCCGCCGCGGGATACCCCTTCCCCCTCTACAAGAATCCCATGTTCGAGCACAAACGATTCATCAACGGCGCGTTCCCTCTCGGCACCGCCCATCATGACGACGTGGACTACGCGTCCTTCGCGGAACGCTGCCCCGTGTCGGAACGGGCCTGCGGACACGAGGCCGTGTGGTTGACCCAGAACCTGTTGCTCGGCGCACAGCAAGACATGGACGAC
>JAAEQP010001293.1 GCA_024231375.1 bacterium
CTAGGCGGGCAGCACGAGGCATGGTCATGGGACCTTCAGACCACCCACAACGTGTACCCACCGCCTTCAGGAGATCCCGACAGTCTTCCCCCGTGGCAAGCGGTTCTGCACGGCGGTGACGTGTTCTCGAGGGTGAGCACGACGTCGCGCTGCGGTGTCATGTCATGGAACCCCCAGCAGGGCCTGCGCCCGTTGCTGCGATGGTACGGGGACACGACGCATGGTGCCGGCAACTTCGGCACAGATGGCGTGGACATGGTCTGGACCTACGGCCAGGGCCCGGAGGCGTGCAAGAACGACTCGGACAACCCGGAGGTGTGGACGGCCCCGTACACGCTGGACCCGGACGAGGTCGCGGCAACCGCGCATCGGCTGCGCTCCGACTATCGGGGGATGAGCGGTTCCTACCACTACGAGGTGGGCTTCGGGTACGCAGGACGCGGGGTTGGAGGTCTGCCCGCTCCATACAATGATGCCCTGTTCATCGTGCGATTGAGCGACGGTGTGTCGTGGACGATCCCAGGCGCGCCGGATGACAACGACCTCTCGTGGTCGGGGGCGCTGGGGTTCACCGAAGAGGAGATCTTCGTGAAGGCTTTCTCCCCGGGCGGCATGAACATCCTACGAATCCGCCTC
>JAAEQP010001294.1 GCA_024231375.1 bacterium
GATGGCGACAAGTGGACCGAATTCGCCACGAGTTGCTCGTGGGGCTGGCAACAAGGCTGCATGCTCCAGTGGCTGGAAGGGTCCCGTGTCATCTACAACACCCGCCACGGCGACCGGTTCGTGTCGGTCATCCAGGACGTGTTCACCGGCGAGAAACGCGTGCTGCCCCGCCCCATCTATGCGGTGAGCCCCGACGGATCCTACGCGGTATGCACCAACTTCTCGCGCATCGCCGAGACGCGGCCCGGCTACGGATACGACGGCGTGCCCGACTGCTACACAGCCGAACTCGCCCCGGACAAGGACGGTCTGTACGTCATGGATCTGAAGACGGGCGAGTCGCGGATCTTGTTCACCTATGCCCAGATTGCCGCGTTCGAACCCGCTAGGCAGACCGGCGGCAAGCACTGGTTCAACCACCTCCTCGTCAACACCGACGGATCGCGCTTCATCTTCCTCCACCGCTGGAAGAAGGGTCCCACGGAGAAGTCGTGGGGAACGCGCATGTTCACGGCCGCGCCCGACGGCAGCGGTCTGCGTTGCGTGGCGGATCACGGCATGGTGTCCCACTTCATCTGGCGAAATCCGGACGAGATCCTGGCGTGGTCCACGGAGCCCGAAGGCAACTTCTTCCATTTGTACGACGACAAGGCCGGAACCAAGTCCGTGATCGGTGAAGGAGTTCTGGCGCGCGACGGCCATTGCACCTATTCCCCCGACGGCGAATGGGTGTTGACCGACGGATACCCGGACAAGAACCGCATGCAGCCACTCATGTTGTACAGGCCGTCAGACAAGAAGCTTGTTGAACTTGGTCGGTTCTACCAGGCCCCGGGAGACAAGGGACCCTACCACCAACTCCGTTGCGATCTGCATCCCCGGTGGGACCGAAAAGGCAGATATGTCTGCATTGATTCCATGCACGAGGGCAACCAACGGCAGATGTATGTGCTCGACGTCAGCTCGATTACCGGTGTGAAGTAACGTTTGGGAGACGTACCGGCGCTTCAATGCGCGCCGATTCGGGAGGCCACCATGGACACTCCAGAGTCTCGCGATACGCCTGACGCGAACGAACTCGACCGGCTCCGCGGTCGCGTGGCGAAACTCGAGCGCGCCAAGCGCGAACTCGAAGAGGCGCAGGTGCTGCTCCAGCGTGACGACGAGGCCGACCATCGGTTCGCGGAGAACCTCGCCACCCTGGTCGAGATCACCAACGAACTCGCCATGGCCGAATCCGTCGACGACCTCTGCCGGCATGCGGTCGAGTTGGGCCGATCGCGGCTCGGGTTCGACCGGCTCGGCATCTGGTTCCGGACCGACGAACCCGACGTCATCGCGGGATCCTTTGGCGTCGACTTCAATGGACAGCTCTGCGACGAGCGCGGCGAACGAACCCGTGTGAATCCGGACGATCCGGATGGCCGGGTCCTGCTGAGCAAGGAACCGCTGGTTCTCGTCGGCGAAGCGCCCCTCCTGAATGCCCGAGGTGAAACCGTCGGTCGCGGGTCTCAGGTATTCGCGGCCCTGTGGGACGGCAAGAAGGTCATCGGGCATGTCAGTGCCGACAACCGGGTGCTCAACCGCCCCATCGACCAACAGCACTGCGAACTGCTCCGCCTCTTCGGCTCCAGCATTGGCAACCTCTGCTCGCGCAAACGCATCGAGGAGGAACGGGAGCTTCTGATCCGCGAATTGCAGGACGCCCTGGCCCACATCAAGACCCTGCACGGTCTGATCCCCATCTGCGCCAACTGCAAGAAGGTCCGCGACGACCACGGGTACTGGCAGAGAATCGAGATCTACCTGCGCGACCATTCCGACGCGGATTTCAGCCACGGACTGTGTCCCGAATGCATGGAAACGCTGTACCCCGACCTGGTCAGGGACGAGTCGCACTCGGACTCGTGACCCGCGCTCAACTGGGTTGCCGCCCATCCCCTCAGGAGTCTACGCACCATGACAGACGTGAAGGCAGTAATCTTCGATCTCGACGAAACGCTTGTCCACGAGCGGGGGACCGCAGAACAGGTCGTGCATGAGACCTGCCTCCTGGCCCGGAACGGGCGCGAAGTTGATGCCACCGCCCTTCAGACCTCCGTCTTCGAAGAGGCCCGCCGCCTCTGGTACGCCCACCCCATCCACCCCTTCTGCAACCGCATCGGCGTCAGCTCCTGGGAAGGCCTCTGGGGCCGGTTCGAGGGCGATGGCCCCGATCTCGCCGCCCTGCGTGCCTGGGCGCCCGAATACCGCCTCCGCACCTGGACCGATGCGCTCGCCGTACACGGGATCGACGACACGAAGCTGGCACAGGCCATGGCCGACCACTTCCCCCGCGAGCGGCGCAAACACCACATCGTCTTTGAGGATGCGGCGCCGGTGCTTGAATTCCTGCGCGGGCGCGTGCGCCTGGGCATTCTGACCAACGGGGCGTCGGACCTGCAGCGCGAGAAGCTGGACGGCGCACGGCTGGCGGGCGATTTCGAGGCGTTCGTTGCGGGCGGCGATGTGGGCAACCGCAAACCCCAACCCGACGGCTTCAACCGGGTGCTGGAATTGCTCGGCGCCTCACCCGCCGAATCGGCCATGGTGGGAGACAACCTCAAGAGCGACATCCAGGGCGCGTGCGCCATGGGGATCCACGCCGTCTGGCTGAACCGGAAAGGCGTCACGAACGATAGCGACGTGACCCCGGACGCGGAAATCAGTGGGCTTGACGAACTGGCGGCAGCCCTGGGGTTCTGACCGCCCTACCAAGTCTGGCATGCCTTCGCGAGGGACAAGACCAACACCGGGAGAGATCATCCGATGATACTTGGAGGCACAACTCTAGTCCTTGTGCTGTGTCTGGCCGTCCCGTTGCAGGCCAGCGCCGACGAAACGGAGGCCCCCTTGCGAGCGCTCGCCACCCTCTTCGACACCTCAGACACCGCCTCTCTTGGGTTGGGCACGATCCCTGCCGAACACACCGAGATCTATCACGCTACCGAAGAGAGCGGGTTCCGCTTCTCCCACCACCCCGGTCTGGCCGCATTCAAGGGCACTCTCTATTGTTCCTGGTCAAACGCGCCGAGGCACGAGGACCGGCCGGGTCAACGAGTCCTCTATGCCTCTTCCCGAGACGGTCGCATCTGGTCGCCGCCACGCACACTCGCCGTCCCGGATCACGATCGCGACTCCCTCGTCGCGGCCGGCTTCTATGTCGCGGGCGACGCGCTCGTGGCCTACTACACGGCCAGGCACGACTATCCGATCCACAATCTGCACAATCCGAAGAACGCCCTCCACGCCCGCACGTCCAGCGACGGCGAAGGTTGGAGTGAGCCTCGAAAGGTTGCGACGGGGTTCTTCATCGAGGCGCCTCGCCGCCTGCCCAACGGCCGGTTGCTCTTGGCAGGCGAACACGCTGGCGAACAATGGAAAACGAACCAGGCCCGCATGCGTCTGCTCTACTCTGACGAGACCGATGGCATCACCGGGTGGAATGAAGCGCACATCGACCCGCACCGCGTCCAACCGAACGGGACCAAGGTCTTCGGCTACACGGAACCGTGCCCCTTTGTCCGCAAGGACGGTGCAGTGGTCGCGACATTCCGGAACGGCAGCGGCTATCTCTACGCGAGCCTGAGCAGGGACAACGGCGCCACATGGAGTGTGCCTCAGCAGACGAACTTCCCCGATACGTGCGCCAGGGCCTCCACCGGACATCTGCCCGATGGATCGGTCTTTCTCATCAACAATCCCGGTCCTCGCCTGTGGGATCGCAGCAAGCTGACAATCGCCTTGAGTGACGACGGAGTCACCTTCGACCGTGTGTGGATCATCCGGTCCGAGCCCACTACCCAGCGTTTCACGGGCGCGGACAAGCTTGACGGCTGGCAGTATCCGCATGCCACCGTGTGGCAGAACCACTTGTACGTGGCCTATTCCGTCAACAAGGAAGACATCGTAGTGACGCGGATTGCGATGGATGACCTGACAGAACGCACGGCTGCGACGAACTGAGGGTCGCCCGCCGGCCCCCTACTCAGGCCACTCCATCTCAACGCCTCGTTCTCCCAACTCATCCAGGAACTGTCCAGGATCGTCGATCAGACGTTCCGGCGCATACACGCCGCCGGGGAATTGGTCGAAGGCACCACGGTGCTTCCAGATCAAGGTCTGAAGGCATGGACAGGACGTGATGAAGGCGATGTGTCCCACGTACGTGGCATACACCTTCTTCTCTCGGCCTTCATGGGTTCCCCACACCTCGACACGACCCGCCGATTTGTCCGGCGCCCGCTTGCTCTGGAACCAAGGAAGGATAGGGCGGAACAGATTGAGAACACGAACGCGACGCTCGTGGGTCTTCGTGAGGCCAAGCCTGGCAAGAAAGGCGACGAGGTGGAAGTCGAAGGGCGGCGAGGCCCCGCCGTGGACGCTGACGTATTCGAGGCCCGGCACATTGCGCGGGAGGGTCACCGATTCGGCATGACCCGTGTACCACGTGGGAATTCGACCGATAGGCTGAGGGAAGTCGACCATCTTGCGCCCCCGTGCACAGGGCACGTACTCCTCATGTCCATCACGCCACTGCAGCGTCTCGCCGGACATAAGATGGAGAACGTGCAGGATATTCGATTCACCAACCGCCTCGTTGGCGCCACCGGCCCAGTTCACGGCCACCCCTTTCGGCGCGTCCATGGATTGGCACCCCTTCAGCGCGAGTATCTGGGTCAGTCCCGGTGAGTTGCCGAAGCCTGTCATGATCCGGACCCCGGCGGCCTTTGCCGCATCCTCCAAGTCCGCCACGCTCAGGTACGCATCATAATCATCGGCAATAGAGATGTAGTCGACGCCCGCTTCGATGGCCGCCTCCGCGGCGGGACGCTCGAACCGGTAGAACGGCCCCGCGTAGTTGACCGTGATGTCATGACGCTTCATCTCCGCGACAAGGGCCGGGCGGTCCATGATGTCCAGTCCTACCGAGGCAAACGGCGGACCGGCCTCGTCGGCAATCGCGGCCGCCTTTGCCCCGTCCAGGTCTGCCAGAGTGACACGTTCGAATACGGTCTCCTCCCGCATGAGATCGATCATGGACCTGGCCATGTCGCCCGCACCACCGATAAACAGCACCTTCATTACATCACTCCCCCGCTTGGGCATTTCGCAAGGCCGGCGAACAGATTCCGTCCCTGTCATGCCCCCTTCGTCGCCCTTATTTGGCACATCCGATGACAAGAAGGCAAATGCGCCCAGGCAACCCC
>JAAEQP010001295.1 GCA_024231375.1 bacterium
GGTGGCGCTGGACGATGACGAAATCGGCACGTATTCCGACACGACGTGGACGGAAGGCGAGGGCAACGATTACGCGCTGGCATTCTGGAACGTGTTTCCCAAGACGCGGTTCGTGCGACTTCCTTGCAGTTCACAATCCTGGCCAAGCACGACACGGGCGGTGAAGATTGTCGGCACGTGGGGGCATGGCGACGGGCGCCGCTCTTCTCCTTGGGATGCCACGAGCATCACGGCGACGGTGGCGGATGCCACAGGCACGACGGTAACACTGAGCGAGACAGGCAAGGTGACGGCAGGCCACACGATTCTATGCGGCACAGAACAACTCTACGTGTCTGCGGTGAGCGGCACAAGCGCGACGGTGGAACGTGGCGCTAATGGCACGACGGCAGCGGAACAGGCTGACGCGACGGTATCGCTCGCGGCGTATCCCTCGGATGTGGTGCTGGCGTGTCTGTATTTCGCCGCGGAGTCGTGGCGCACGATGCCGTATGCCGGAATGTCGAGTGAGACGATGGGCGATCATACGTATCGCATTGCCACGGCGGACAACATGGCGAAGGTGCGCAGCCGGTTGCTTGGGCGCGTGCGAAGGTACGGCGGATGAGATTGCACGGACTTACACGGACGAGCACGGACTTACACGGACGAGGGGAAGAGATGACGGACATGGAAGAGATAAGGCACATCTTTGAGGAGTTGGTGGAGGCGGTTAAGGGCACGGTGGGCGATATGAAGAGATATGTCGGATGAGCATATCGGCGCTCCTAAATCAGCGATGCACTATTGAGCGGGCCACGGTGGGCGAGAATGACGGGCCGCGTCCCAAAGAGGTATGGACGGCGGCGGCGGAAGAGGTGCCGTGTCGCGTGGTGACGTTGCGCGGTGAGGAGATGAGCGGCGGGAATACGAATAGCCGCGCGGGACGTGCGGAGGTAACCGTGCTGACACATCGGGTGATGTTCGACTATGGCCAGGATGTGACGGCGCGTGACCGGCTGATAGTGGGGGCTGCGGTGTACGACGTGGAAAGCGTCGACCCTGACCCTGGCGGGCAGCGGGACCATGTCGAGGCGATGTGCCAGGAGGTGCGGTAGGGTGGCTTCTAAGGGGCATCGGTTTCAACAGCGCATGCAGAGCGCCGTGGACCAGGCGGCACGCGCGATTGGCGACGCGTCGGATGAGGCGGTCGGTGGATTCGCGCACGATGTATCGCAGATGTCGGCGGCCATTCTGCGCGATGAGGTCGGGCCAAATGCAACAGGCATTACGGCGGCGAACATCAGCGCGAATGGCAGCAACATGAACTATGAGCTACGCGTGAATCCCCCTGGTGGTATTGCGGGATATGTCGAATTCAACACGCACACGAGATCGGGCGCGACGCGACAGGGTAAGCGATTCATCATCCGCGCGGTGTTCGGGATGCTAGGGCGATGGAGAAATGGCGGTCGATGGACACCTTAACGATCTTGGTGACACTCACGAAACATCCGGCTATAGCGTTGCCTTTTCTGGCCATCCTGGGATGGCAGATGAAGAAGCTAGACCAGCGGCTCAGTGATCTTAATAAAGATGTTAACAACGGGTTGACGCATCGGGTTATTGAGACGCACGAGATGGTTACGACACTTA
>JAAEQP010001296.1 GCA_024231375.1 bacterium
AGTTGCAGTTTTCGAAACGCACGAGGGCGCTGTCGACGGATTTGTCGTAGATGTAGGCGCCCGTCCTCTTCGTATTCTCGAAGGTGCAGTTGCGGAACGTAATCGTCCCCGTTGGCCCGTCATCGCCAACGGCGCCGACGGCAACCCCGCAGTCGCTGCCGCTTCGGACATGGCAATTCTCGAACAGGATAGAAACGGGTTCCGTCTTGCTCGAGAGGGGCTTGAGGTAAACGAGAATGCCGGCCCCTGCGTTCGCCTCCATGATGCAGTTGCGGATGACGCAGTTCACAAGTCGCTCGTGCGGTCCATTGGGTTCGAGGTCGATGCCCGCCTGGGGTGCGGTGCCGCGCGTATTCGAAAGGATGCAGTTTTCAATGAGGAGATTCTCGGCGCCAATGACGCTGATGCCTTGGCGGTGATGGTCGTCGCACACGACATCGCGGATGACGACATCGGAGCAGTACGGAAGCTCTTTGGTGCAGCCGATGTAGATGCCGTCCCCGCCGCTGCTTTCGAGGCGGAGTCCCTCGACGCGGACGCGACGGCATCCCATGAAGTCGAGGGCCATGCGCCACTCGGCCCGCTCGTAGGCGTCGGTCTGATAGTCGGCCTTGCGCATCCGCAGCGTCGCGCCGTAGCCTCGTACGGTGACATCGTTCGCGTTGACGGCCTTGAAAAGACAGTCAGCTTTGCCTTTGAACTCGCCCGCCTTCGCGAGCACGACGACGCCCGGTTCAAAGACCAGTTCGAGGTCGCCGCGCAAGGTGATGGGAGTGACGACCCAGGGAGCGCCCATGTAAGGAACAACGACCTTCTTGGCACCGGAGTCGATGGCCGCCTGAAGAACTCGCGTCGAGTCTTCTTCGTCAAACCCCCACCACGCGGCGTTCACTTCCGTCCGCGCCCCCGAGGCGACCTCTTCGACGGCCTTCGGATCGGGGGCCTTCGCCGGCGTCACCGCGTCAGCACAGAGGCTGAGCGTCGCGACGGCCAAGACAACCGTTGTCAGCTTGAATGTGGACAGTAGGCGAGTCATAGTGTCTCTCCCTGGTGTTGCGCC
>JAAEQP010001297.1 GCA_024231375.1 bacterium
CCACATGATTCTGTATGCTGTGCCGTTCTTCGGCACAGCATACAGAATGGCTCCGCCCCAAAGCGTCGATTTCACAAATACCTAGGAGGGAGACACCATGAGAATAGCCGGATACGCCATGTTGTGCTGTGTTTTGTTGGCTGGCCTCGCGTCCTGTGCGCGCGTTGCCAACGCCATCACGCCCGAAGCGAAACCCGTGAAGAAGGAAGGAACCATGAGCATCCACGAAGAGAAATACGGCAAGACGCCGGATGGCCAGGAAGCGAAGCTGTACACCCTCACAAACGCCGCGGGCATGGAGGTGAAGATCACGAACTTCGGCGCCATCGTCGTCTCCGTGCGCGTGCCGGACCGCGAGGGCCGCTTCGAGGATGTGACGCTCGGTTTTGACGATCTGCCGGGTTGGATAGACGGCACGTCGTACTTTGGCTGCGTGGTCGGCCGCTACGGCAACCGCATCGCCCAGGGCCGTTTTGCGCTGGATGGCGAAGCCTATACCCTGGCAGTAAACAATGGGCCAAACCATCTGCACGGCGGACTCAAGGGCTTCGACAAAAAGCTGTGGGCAGCCGAGTCCTTCACCCAGCCCGACGGCGTCGGCGTGAAACTGCGCTGCGTGAGCCCGGACGGCGAGGAGGGCTATCCGGGCACGCTCAAGGCCAGCGTTGTCTATGTGCTCAGCGAAGACAACGAACTCAAGGTGCTCTACGACGCCGAGACCGACAAGGCCACGCCCATCAACCTTACGCAACACACGTACTTCAACCTCGCGGGCCCAGGAACGCGCGACATCCTCGAGCATGTGCTCATGCTCAACGCGGACAAGTTCACGCCGGTGGACAAGACGCTCATTCCCACGGGTGTGTTGCAGCCGGTTGCGGGCACACCCTTTGACTTCACGGCGCCGGCGGCCATTGGCGCGCGTATCGGGGAGACGGACCAGCAGCTCGAGTTTGGCGGCGGCTATGACCACAACTTCGTGCTGAACAGCCAGGACGGCACGCTTGCCTTGGCGGCGCGCGTGCATGCGCCCGGCAGCGGCCGCGTCATGGAGGTCTACACGACCGAGCCCGGGGTGCAGTTCTACTGCGGGAATTTCCTGGATGGCAGCACCACCGGGAAAGGCGGCAAGGTCTACGAATACCGCTACGGCTTCTGCCTCGAAACCCAGCACTACCCCGATTCGCCCAACCAGCCAGACTTCCCCTCATGCATCCTGCGCCCGGGCGAGCGCTACAAACACGAGACTGTCTTCAAGTTCCTCACGGACGCGGCAAAGTAGCCCCACAGAGCCCAAACACGAACCGGGCCGGGGCGTTGGCCCCGGCCCGGAGAATCACTCCGTTTCCTGCAACCCGGCGATGTGCGGCGCTAGAAGGCCGATACCATGGCCGAGAAGGCGCGCGTGATCGGGAAGTCGCTCGGGAAACGCACGAAGGACACGTGCCCGTCAAGGTAGAGCACGTTCGAACCGCCGGGAATGTGGTTGAATTCCGCGGCCTTGGTGCTGGCCAAGTCCCAGATGATCGGGATGGTGCTCTGGGCTTCGGTCGAACCCGCGGGGTTGTTGATGTCCGTGATGAAGAACCGCTCGATGCCTTCGCGCGTGCGATACAGCGTCTTTTCCACAGCGAGCCCGTTCGTGAACTTTTGGTCGTCGTCGTACAGGTTGGCGCTGTCGGGCGGGGTTACCGCATCCTGCGCCACCAACATGGCCACGATGAGACCTACAAAGCCTCCACTGATAAACGTATTGCCCGTCACCCACGCGATGTCCGGGTCCGAAGGCACGGCGTCACTGTTGGCTTCGTAGTTCGGATTCAGGTAGTCGGCGCCGGGCCGACCGTTCATCGCCCACGCCACGTACATGTAGGACTCCGCCGTAAACGCGCAAGGATCGACGACGCCGGTGTTGCCCGCCGCTAGCTCGACCTGGTTGTACCAGAAGCCCGTGGACGAATCGATGGCTTGCGCGCCAGTCGAGTCGGAGGGACAGATCATGACGTTGATGTCCGTCA
>JAAEQP010001298.1 GCA_024231375.1 bacterium
CATTGTTCCCGTCCTGATCCGCCACCATCAATCCGTACTCGCCGCCGTCGTCGTTGAACCAGGCGATTTGGTCGCCGTCCGGAGACCAAACCGCGTGTCTGTCGGCCACGCCAGGACTGCGAGTGATGTTACGCCAGCTACCCTCTTCCGCCGGCACCGTGAACAAATCGCCGCGGTACTCGAACAACGCACGTTTACCAGTGGCTGACAGTCGAGCATCCCGCAGACCGTCGGCGGGCACTTCTTCCCACCGGGGGCGCGCCCAGTTCAAGTCGCGCGCAACATTGACCTCGAGTTGGCGTGCATTGCCGTTGGTTGGATTCAGCTCGTACAGGTAACCGCCTTGCTCGTAGACGATGACCCCGTAGCCTGCACCAAGACTCTTGACGTCAAAGTCCGAGTGGAAGGTGTGTTGCGTTTCTTCTCCTGTCTGCGGATTCCATGACCACACGTTGGAAGCCCAGTCGCGCTCGGACATGTAGTACACCACGCCGTCCAACCACACCGGCGCCATCTGCCGCTCGCCCTCCCATGGCGGAGTGCGTCGCTCCCAGTTGGCCGTGGACACCACGCTCACGGGCTGGGCCTGGCCGCCACGATGGTTGCGCCACTCAGGGTCCCAATATCCGATCTCCTGATAGGCCAACCAGCCACCGTCGCCACTCATTTCGCCATGATAGGCCTGCGGGACTTCGAGAGCCTCCGGGAAGCCGCCGCCTACACCAACTGTGTAGAACTGCCACAAACGTGTTGGCTGACCCGAACGGCCAGACTGGAACAGCACCTTGCCGTCAGGTGTCCATCCCTGCACCACATCGGCACCCGGATGCCAGGTGAGGCGCTGTGGTTCGCCGCCACTTGCCGGGATGAGGAACACGTCGGTGTTGCCACCGTATTGGCCGGAGAAAGCGATCCAGCGGCCGTCGGGCGAGAACACCGGACCGGTCTCGGCGCCTTCCGCACTCGTGAGACGCAACGCGTTACCACCGTCTCTGCCAGTGAGCCAGAGGTCATTAGCATGGAC
>JAAEQP010001299.1 GCA_024231375.1 bacterium
GCATCCCGGAACCGGGATAGGGGCACGCCTCCACGGAGCCAGGGCACGCGGAAGCGTGCCCCTACCACGTGATCGCCCTTTTCACGGGGCGGCGGCAATAGAGGCTGGGACGGTCGCGGCGTAGCGCGACCCTACCGAATCAAGGAGGTGTCGAGGCCGGTCACGATGCCGTTGGCGGTAGCCACGTGAAGGACATCGTTCGACACGAGCATGTCGACTACCGATTCGGCCAGTGTGGTAGAGGCGAGGATCTTGCCTGCCGCGTCCAGGGACGTGACGCGTCCGTCGGAGGTACCTGCGTGGACGGGTCCTCCCGGTGAGCATGCGAGCGCCAGGACGGGGCCTCCGAGATCGGTGCGCCAGAGACGGGCACCCTTCGAATCGAAACAGTACACACTGTGGCTCAGAGAGCCGGCGAGGATCTCATCCAGCCCATCGCCGTTCAGGTCGGCGGCGAGCACCTTGCGCACGTCGTCGCCGGTGTTGTATCTGAGCCGGAGCTTGCCATCGTGGCCGAGGTAATGGACATTGCCGTCGCCGCCACCGCAGATCACGCCGCGCGTGTTGTCGCCGTCGAAGGATCCCGTGGTGATGTCGTAGCAGATGGGCCCGAAGGAGTGCTTCCAGCGGCGCGTGCCATCGGGATTCAGGACCGACATGTAGTGGTAGTGGGTGCCGCAGCACACTTCGGCCTTGCCGTCACCATCCAGATCGGCGACCGCGCCTGAGCGCGACGGATGCACGCTCTCGAAGTTCCACAACTCGGTCCCGTCGGCCTTGAAGGCGTAGAACCGCCAGTTCTCGGCCCCGGCAATGACTTCCGGCATGCCGTCGCCGTCGAGGTCGCCGGTGCGCACGACGTTGACGTAGGGCGGTTTTCGGTAGTATTCGAGCTTGCGGCTCCATCGTTCGTTTCCGGCGGCGTCTATCACGGTGACGTGATGGTCGTGACGAGCCAGCACGACTTCGTCGATGCCGTCACCATCGAAATCCGCAGCGGTCACGTCGTTGAGAGACGCTTCAAAGGATGCGATGGTCTCGGCGCGGCCTTCGTTGTCGATGGCGAAGAGGATGCCTTCCCGGGTGGCGGCGAGGAGGGTCCGGGGGCCATCCGCGCCCGCGAGATTTGCGGCGGTGAGCCGTTTCACGTGGCACGCATCGCCGTCGGGGGTCTTCAGTTCGGTGCGCCAAGCCTGGGCGTGAGGGGACGCCGAGGCGCCCGCCGCGGCATTGCTCACTGGAGGACGCACCGAAACGCGCGCGGCGGAACCTTCCAGCACCGTGACCCCAGCGTCTTCAAGCATGATGCAGATCGTGTCGTCCGCCGCTTCGATTCGCACGCCGTCGCCGGTTTCGGTGTGCTGGATGGTCCACGGCACGGCATCGCCGTCCTTCTTGCCGTGGAGCGCCGTTGCAAAGAGGTAGGATTGGCCTGCGTCGAGTTGCACTGTCGCGATGGCGCTCAGCGACCGCACAACGGGATCGGCGTGAGGATAGTTCTTCCAGTTGCCGCCCAGATCGGGATCGTTGTTGAGGCGGAGGTCCGGACCGGGGGCCACTTGGAGCCACATGGACGGACCCTTCTGGCGGAGGAGCATGCCTTCGTCGCGCAGGTTCGCATCGCCCACGCCATGCCAGAGCAACCGGAACTGGTATTCGTTCGCTTCGAGGGCGGTGACGTGATCGAGCACGACGAATGCCGCCAGAGGCTTGGACCACACGATGGCGCGTTCCCAATCCACGCCGGCGTAGGCAGGCATGCGGGTCCGGCTGAACCCGTAGCGGTCCGTATCGCCGGTACTCATCAGTTCGGTGTAGGGCGGAACGGATGCGGACTGACCGTCTTTGAAGACCATCATGGAATTGTGATACTTGACGGCGCTCTTGTAGTAGTCGTTGTCAGCCAACCAAACCCGATTGAACTGGGTGAAGCGCGGGACGCTGTTGCCGTCGTAGTGCTTGTGGCCGCCGTTGCTGAGACCGTCGAGGAGCAGATACGCCGCGTCGGGCGTCATGGCTTCGCGGAAGGACACCTTGTCGAAACACCGTTCCAAGGGAACGCGGTCGTCGCTTCCATGGGTGAGGTGGTACTGGGGCTCCAGGGGCCACGCAATGACGCCGTTGTAGGCGTCGGGCGGAGATGCCTCTCCCCCACGCAGCTGGAACACGTTGGGGGCGAGGGTCTTCTTGTTTGCGTGTTTCAGGCTCGCCGCCCATGCCGCCGCGGGGTCGCCCGTAGCGAAGGCGAAGGTGTCGAGGCAGACGGTCTCGGAATCCCAGCACATCCACGAGCCCGTGTCCCCGTAGGGGGCCTGATACCCGAGGTTGTCCATGGTGCCAAGGCAGTAGTCCATCATTTTGCGGGCATTGCCGTTCTCGTAGATCGTGAAGTCGGGACGTGCCACGGTGTAGATCATCAGGTGTCCCGTGGTGAGCCATTGATATCCGTTGCAGTCTTCGTAGGGCTTGAAGTACCGCGCCTGACGCTGGAAGATGCGGTCGGCGATGCTGAGCCAGACATCACCCTCCACGGACGACATCCCTTCCGTGAAGTACAATCCGGCGAAGAGGGTTCCCAGCGTCGGGAAGGTCTGATGGTTGTGGGGCACGTGGTCACTGCCGACCGCGCCCACGCAACTCGGTATTACCGTTTCATGCAACCATCGGCCGAGGTACTTGGTTGTGGCGAGTCGTTCTTCGTCGGTGAGGGTTGGGTCGTGCTCGATGATGCGCCATCCGGCGACCACCTTCCCGCTGGGGAAATCGCTATCGAATCCCCAGGGACCCCCAAACTTGCGGGGGTCGGCCACGGCACTCTCCGCATACATCTCCCACAGGGCGGCGTATAGTCTAGCCTCGACGCTGTGGCCAGTCAGCAGATAGCGTTGGGCGACGTTCCGGAGCACGCCGGCCACGGAGGTGTGGGCCCCTTCGTTGATGGCACGACGGCCTTCCGCCAAACCCTTCTCCAGCCGGTCGGGTGCGGGTTCGTCGTCGGCCCAGCCGTACTTCGCCAGAAAGTCCTCAGCGTAGGAGCGTTCGTGGATCCGGGGCAAGGTCAGGGTGGCGGCGTCGGATTGCGCGTCGATGGCAGCGGAGAGCAGATCAACAGCCTTCGTCAGCCCTTCCGTGTCGGAGGCACCCACGACGATCGCGTTCGCGCCCTTGCCAAAGGGATCGAACACGGTGTGGACCAAGGCGCCGCCCGTACCGGGGCAAACCTCGTCCACGGGCGTCATGTAGCGGGCGTAGAGGAGCAGCATGGCGGGATTCGAGAAGACGTTGCCGATGATGAAGGTGGTCTTGTCAGGGTGGCGGTCCGCTTCAGTGGCGGGACGCGCAGGAATCGTGACGCCCGTCTTGGCGCGCACGGCCTCCACCACCGACCCGGCGGCTTGCGCCCCTTCGGGGGAATCTGGATGCAGGATCACGGCCACGGGCTTGCCGTCGACCACGACAGGCGTGTCGCGCACCAACGCCTTGGGCTTGGTCAGGTCCGCTATGCCTGGTTCGGCAGGCGCGATGCGCAACGCCCCGAGTTCGGCGAGGACATCGACCTCGTTGTCGCGGGTGCCGATGATGAACTCGACCCGGTCGATGCGGTCGGCGACGCGGTCTTCCACCACGCCAGCCTCCCACCGGACCCCATCCAGACTCAGGCGGTGTTGGAGCTTGAACCTATGCCATTCCGGACCCAGGGGTCGGCTCCAGGACATGAAGCTCCAGGCGGGTTTGGATTCGCCTTGGTTGTAGAACCGCACGTAGAAGGCCGTGGTGAGTGCCTCCTCGGGGCTTCGCGCCTGGAAGGTGACGGTCTTGCCGCGAAGGTCGTGGGGGCCGCCCAGAGGCATCTTGATGCCGAAGTACTTGCTTCCATCCTTGGTGGGCGCGTATCCGCCGAAGCGCACGGTTCCGTCAGCGACCTCCAGTACGCGCGGGCTGGGTGCGTTGCGGTCGACGAATGTGGGCGAGATACCCTCGATGGAGTCGAAGGCATGCAGCATTTCGCCGGGCTGTGACACGATGGAGCACACGGCGAGGATGAACAGCGAGGAACCGGCGACCATGAAGCAACTCCCTTCGAAACGAAAACCGAACGCGTTTCCCGCATTCTGGGGGAGTTCGGGGACGGCAGTCAACACAGCGACCCGGCGCTCTCAGCGCCGCAGTTTCGAAATCGGACACAATGCAGGGAGATTGAAGACCCGCCTACGGCGGGCGAGCCCCTCACCCCAACCTTCTCGCGTCGGGAGAGGGCGCAAGAGGGTCTAGAAGTCGCGCGTTTCGTCCGCCAACAGTTTCTCGTAGTGCGCCCGGTAGGCCGCGCCCGCGTCCGGGTCAGTCGCCAGCACGATGATGGCGCCGTCGACGAGGGCGTCCAGCGTAACGGTTGCACTGCCGCCTCGTGCTTTGAACCCGACATCGTGTACGCCGTCGCCAGCCACGTGGAGGGCTGCCTTTGGCTTCACCCAGTCTGGCAGGTCGACCTTGATGGTGACGTCCCGTTGCGTTTCGAATGGGTAGGCCTCGGGATGGATCTCGTAGTTGAGATTCGTGATGCATAGGACGACGGCATCCCATCCGACGAGGGCGGCCACATCGACCTTTTCGGGGGCCTTGATCTTGAGGTCGGCGGGCTCGCAGGCAAGGAAATCGTCGCGCAACACGGCCATGACCCGGTTCCAACCGCGCATGGATTCGCGGGTCTCCGGGTACTTCTCGCTCATTTCGTGGTTGTAGGTGAACCAGAGGATACCGTTGGCGCCGCGGCCGATGTTGAGCACGAGCTGTGCGCCCAGCTCTTCGGGGGTGGGCAGGGGACGTTTGGGCCGCTCGCCCCATCCGCCGTGGTTGCCCTGAGACCAGACCCAGATGGGCTTGGGTTCAGAGGCGTACTTGAGGTCGCGGGTGTAGTAGCCGGTCTCTTCGAGGTAGGTGCCATATCGGTGAGGCCACTTGCTGCTCGAGGGCGCGCTGACGCAGTAGTGGTCGTGTCCGGGGATGTCGCCGATGGGTGCATATTCGAAGTACTTGGCGTTTCGACACAGGTTCACGAAGGTGGGGATGGTGCTGTCGTACTTGCGAACCGTGGTGTCGCAGAACAGGATGATCTGTGGGTCCAGCGACCAGTCCGGTTCGTCGCGCAGCATCCAACAGGTCACGTTGGGATGTCCTGAGAGGTCTCGGACCATGTCTACATTGACCGGTTCGCCGGTGTGTACCAGGGCGTGGAGTCCGTACTTGGCGGCGGATTCGCCGAAAAAGGCGTCGTTCCGGCTTCCACCTTTGACCTGGGTGTCTACGTGGTCGCGGGCCAGGAATTCCTCGTGTTTGGGATTGCCGCCCCACGTGCCGATGGGGAAGAACTCAGGAAATGCCCGGCGATGGGCGCACACGCTGCGTTCGCCATCCTTGGTCTTGAATCCGACGCGCGCGATGAGGAGCGTACTGGTGGGAACCGGTTCGGACAGCTTGATTCGCGCGATGGCGGTGCCTGGTCCGCCCAGTTCCTGTCCGCGCCATTGGACTTCGGCGATGTCTCGGCCGAGTATCGCAGCGTCCGTGAAGGTCACACGAGGCTTGCCTTGATAGCGGAGGTGAAGCTCCAGGTCTTGCATGTTGGGCAACACGCGGATGTAGGAGACGTTGACGGGGTCTTCGCGCAACACGCCTTCGGCTCGCAAGCAGGGGCGCCACGTGGACTCGACTAGCCGGAACTTGAATTCCGTTTCCAGAGCGAAGTCTTTGGATATGGCGTCAATCTCGAGGACGGTGCTCTGGCCCGGCTCGAGGTGATGGTCGTACAAGCGATGCCATGCGATGAAGTGGTTCAGCAACCAGTAGGACTCGTCGTGCCCATTGAACTGCCAGAACCGAAGGTTTATGGGTGCGTCGTGTACGTTGCTCAGGTAGAAGTAGAGCAGTCCGCCCTGATTGGGAAACTCGTTCTCGTACTCGGTCACCTTCTCGGTTTCCCACCGGGCGGGGCGGTAGTGGACGTGTTCGAGCAGGAGCTTGTCGGATCCGCGGGCCTGGCGGTCCATGCCCACTTGCGCTGCCTGCCCATACGCCTCGGTCGACGCAAGAATCAGTACACATCCCAGACTGACCAACACAATGGCTCTACCAATCATCGTGATTCTCCCGGCGGTTTGCTGACAAAACTGACTGTGACTCTATAAACTGGCGTCAAGGAATGCAACGTCAAGATGGTGCGTGCTCGGCCCCGCCTCCGGCGGACCTTGACGCACCCTACATGAATCAGGTGGACGAGGGGGCCGGGGTTGATCGATTTGCCGCGATGAGGGCATACCTTGTTGGGGTGGTTGGCAGGGCGTAGCGGAGAGTCATCAAGTGAAACGTTCCGACACGGGATGGGATCGCGCGGCGGCAGAGCATTCGGTGCGTGTGCTTGCGGTCTTGGTGCTCGCGCTGGCGGCTGCCCTGCCAACGGTCGCGGCCCAGCAGGTGGAATCACCCGGCTTCCAGGCCGATTTCGATGCCTTCATCGCGCATGTGGACGCGACCTACCCGTTCTTTGAACTCAAGGGCGTCCGTCCCGACTGGGATGCGCGCAAGACGGCGTTGCGAAAGCGTGCGGGGGCATGCCAGACGGGTACGGAGTTCATCTCCGTGGTGCGAGACGCCATCTCTTGCCTGCGCGACAGCCACATGTCGCTACGGGACTGCAGGGTGCCCATGCCCGAATGGCCGAAGCAGTACTACCCGCAGCTTGGATTCATGCCATGCGAGGAGGGGCGCGTGGCGGTCATGTGGGCGGGTGAAACCCATGGCGACGCGCTCACACCCGGTACGGTGATCACACACATAGACGGCCGGGACGCACGGCAGTACCTGGACGAGCGTGCCGCCGCCGCGTGGAAGGAAGGCGGTTCCTTTTCGAGTCCGCAACGGGCGCGGCTGTTTGAGTACCGAATTCCGCTCCGGGGTGAGCAGGGCAAGGCGCATATCCTCACGTTTCTCAAGGACGACGAAGAATGGAGCCGCCGGGTGACCTGCGATGCGGAAGCCAGAGGATGGGCGCACACGTACAACCTGCCGCCGGACTTGGTCCGGGTCGGGCGGTCCGCGTCGTACACGGAACTCGCCAGCGGCGCAGGTTATATCTATCTGCGGCGGGTGGACGAGAGCGTGGAGTCGTGCATAGACCAGGCGCTGGCGGCACATGCCGACGCCGAAGGATGGATTGTGGATTTGCGCGGTAATGGAGGCGGCGGGTATAGCCAGACGCTTATCCAGAGGATTCAGGAGTTCCCCCGGCCGGTGGCGGCGATTATCGACGCGGGATGCATTTCGGCGGGTGAAACCTTGGCGCGCGATTTTCGGCAGTATGCCGAGGCCCGCGTGTTCGGTTCGAAGACGGCGGGGTCGTCCTCGTCCAAGGGGCCATGGACCTTCCCTTCGGGCATTGCGTCGGTGACGTGTTCCACGCGAAGCCGGTGGCGCAGCGACCGTCAGCCTATCGAGTTCAACGGCATTGACCCGGACGAGTTTGTGGAGGCCGATCCGGACGATGTCGCGAACGGACGGAACACGGCCATAGTTCGCGCGGAGGAGTATCTGTTGGAGAAGGGCGTGGACACGGCGGTGCCGTGAGTGCGCTCTACGCCGGGAACAGGTAGGTCATCAGCGCGTCGTACTCGGAGAAGTCGGGGATCATGATGTCCGCGCCGGCGTTGATGAGGCGTTCGCGCTTCTCTTCGTCCCAGCCGTGGCCTTCGACTTCGTTGGATGCCACACCGAGACCGATGCACCCGTTTTCGTGGGCGTTGCGAATCTCGACCGGGCCGTCACCGACGATGAGCACCTGCGATCCGTGCAACTCGTACTTGGAGATGATGTCTTTGAGCACCATCTCTTTGTTGTAGTCTTTGTAGGTGCGGAGGGCGCCCCAGATTTCGGTGAAGTACGGCGCCGCGCCAACGAGACGCGCTTCGTTCTGCACGTCTTCACGGTCGGTGCCGCTAAAGATGTACATGCTGAGTCCATGTTTCGCCAGGCGTTCCAGGAAGTCCAACGCGCCGGCGAGGGTCACTTCGCGGGTG
Source organism: bacterium (assembly GCA_024231375.1). The sequence goes on from JAAEQP010001299.1 coordinate 8,067, forward strand.
CTGAGATCGCCCGATTCCAACCGCTGGATGCGTTCGTTGACGCGTTCCATGAGACGGTCGTTGTAGATCTTCTTGTAGCCCCACGGGTCGAGGATCTGGTCGTCGGGCACCAGTCCTTTGGCCTTGACCATCTCGACCAGCGTTTCCATCTGAAGAATGGTTTGAATTCCGGTGGAATCGTCGATGTACCGGCGCACTTCGTCTTCGATCTCGGGCGTAGGCCCGGTGTCGCCGCAGATCATCTCCATCATGAGCGGGGCCATCACGAGTTGCCACCCTTCGCGGAGAATGCTGACGGTTCCGTCAAAGTCGAACAGGGCGTGGGTCAGTTTGCCGCGGTCGACGTCGTTGATGATCTCAATCTGAGTACCGGGCACATAGTTGCGTGACATAGTCGTTTCCTTACCGTCTGGGTTCACTGGGTACAGCCGCCACGAAAGCGCCTAGTGTAACAAACGGGTCCGGGCGCTTGGAAGGGCTTGGAGTCTCCGTTCCTTCAGGTCACGCTCTTCGCCGCTGGGCTAGTAGGATTGCGCCTGTCGCCAGGAGTACGAAAGCTAGAGCCATCGCGATGTGCAGCGAAAGCTCGCTGACTTCGGTGTAGGTGCCAGTCGTCGAGGTTGTGGCATCAGCGGTGATGGTCACGGTCTCTTCTGTTGGCGCTTCCCAGCCGTCTAACGTGCAGAAGGATACCGTGTGCTGCCCTTCGGACAGTTCCGTCACCGTGTCGCCGCTGCTCTGCCAGGCGCCGCTGCCCACACGCCACTGCGCGCCTGCGGTACGGGCCGCTTCGGGTTCAAGGGTGACAGTCAACGAACCCATCAGATTCACGCAGGTTCCGGTGGCCATCGTCAGTTGGCCGTTCGTGATGGTCACTGATTCGTCGCTGGGCGTGTTCCACCCCGCCACGGAGTTGTAGGAGACGGTGTGCGCGCCCACGGA
>JAAEQP010001300.1 GCA_024231375.1 bacterium
GGTGCGGGCGTGCGTCGACCTGGCGCCACGCGGACTGACCGGCACCGGCCTCTGTTTCGTGGGCACATCCGTCGACGGCCTTGAAGACACCCACAACGCCATCCGAGGACGGGACGACGCGTTTGAGCGTACCATGGAAAACGTCCGTCTCATGGCCAAGTTGCGTGACGAAGCGGGCAAACGCTTCCCCATGATCCATGTCACCGCGGTGATACAGGATGAAAACCTGGAAGAACTGCCGGGATTGCCCGCGGTCGTGGCCGAAGCCGGCGCCAGTGTCCTCAATCTCACCATGGAAATCCGAATTCACAGTATCGAAGGACTCGGCGACGTCGATCCGGACACGCTCTGTCCTGGCAGTATCGGACTTCCGCAATTGAGTCCGGGCCGACTCGACAAGTACATCGAACAGACCCTGGAAGCGGCCGACCGGGCCGGCATCGAGGTCCGCCTACCCGACATGCCGCGCAGCCAGATTCTGAAATACCACGACGGCGGTTTGAACCTCGAAGAGTTCACCTGCCGCGGGGTTTGGACCAATTTCTACGTGGGCGCCCTGGGCGATGTGTTTCCGTGCTTCATCTACAAGGTAGGCAACGCGCGTGAGCAGCGGTTGAAAGAACTGTGGAACGGACCCAAGATGCGCGCCTTCCGTCAGCGCCTTCGGATGGAGCCCTTCTGCCTGTGTCAGGGATGTTGCCACCTGGAGTACTCGGGACCGTCCAAAGGCCCATCTCCCCACCAGCATCCGGGATCTCATTCGAACGACGCGGGGAGAAACGATTCATGATCGTCGACGCGCACGCCCACGTTCACCCGGACCCCGACGGAATGGGGGAGGGCCACGACGCCACGCTCGAACACCTGATGGCCAGCATGGACGCCGCCAGCGTCGACAAGGCCGTCATCTACGGCGAAGCCTTCGATGTTCCTTACGTCAAACGCGTTGAGAACGAGTTCGTGGCGGCGTGTTGCGCGCAGCTCCCCGACCGACTCTACGGGTTCGCGTCGGTCCACCCGCTGGAAGAGGACCCCATCGGCCGATTCGAGCACGCGGTGGCCGACCACGGACTTGTTGGCCTGAAGCTCCATCCCCGGTTCCAGGGCGTGGCCGCCGACGACCCCCGAATCGTGCCGCTTGTAGAGAAAGCCGTCGAATTGGCCGTTCCCGTGGCCGTGGACGCCATGCTGTGGAAGCCCACGCCGCTGAAGATCCAGTTGCCCATCAACATCGACGCCCTGTGCAAACGCGTGCCCGAGGCCCGGGTCATCATGAGCCATGCGGGCGGCTTCCACTTCATGGACGCCCTGGCCGTAGCCGTAGCCAATCCCAACGTGTTCCTCGAAGTGTCCGTCGCCCTCACCTACTTCCACGAAACGCCCTTTGAAGATCAGTTCATGTTCGTGCTCAAGCAGGTCGGCGCCGACCGCATTATCTACGGAAGCGACCATCCCCAGAAGGACATGACGTCGACCCTGAAAGCCAGCCGCGCCATTTTCTGCAAGCACGGGTTCAGCGACGAAGACCAGGACCGTATCTTTGGCGGGACCATGCTGTCGCTACTAGCGTAACGCGCCTAGCCGCCCGTACTTGCCCCTCACCCGCCGTTCAGGTACGATGCTGCCATGGGGCTGGAACACGTTGAAATCCTGGACACGACGCTGCGCGACGGGTCCTATACCATCGACTTTCAGTTTACCGCCGAGGACACCGCCCTCGTGGCGTCGAGCCTCGAATCCGCGGGAATCCCGCTCATTGAGGTCGGTCACGGCCTGGGCCTCGGCGCTGCGCGTGCGGGCAAAGGCGACCAAGCCGCGTCGGACGAAGCCTACCTGCGCGCCGCGGCGGGTGTGCTGAAAAGCGCGCGGTTCGGCGCATTCTTCATCCCCGGCGTCGGTGAAGCGGACGACCTGCGCCTGGCAGCCGACTGTGGCATGCACTTCGTTCGCATCGGGACCAACATCACCGAACTCGAATCCGCTGAGCCCTACGTGGCATTGTCCAAGCAGCTCGGGCTGATCGTCTCCTGCAACCTCATGAAATCCTATGCCGTGTCCGCCGAGGAATTCGCGGGCCGAGCACGCTTGGCAGAACAGCAGGGCGCGGACATTGTGTGTCTCGTCGATTCGGCGGGCGGCATGCTGCCCGAAGAAGTGGGCGCCTACCTCGAATCCGCCAAGGCCGCCGCAAGCGTCCAGCTCGGCTTCCACGGACACGACAACCTGACCATGGCCGTCGCCAACACCTTGGCCGCCTGCGACGCAGGCGCAACCATCCTCGACGCCTCGCTCCAGGGAATCGGCCGATCCGAAGGCAATGCCGTCACGGAAGTACTCGTGGCGCTGCTCCAGAAACGGGGCTTTCTGACCGAGACGGATGTCCATGGCCTGCTAGACATTGCGGAAGCGTTCATTCGTCCCCTCATGCACGAACGGAAACGGACGGGTATCGGCATCACCACGGGCCGGGCACGATTCCATTCCTCCTTTCTGGGCACGGCCATGGAGGCCGCGGCACGGCACGGCATCGACGTGCGCGAACTCATCGTCCGTCTTGGCGCACACGACCAGGTGAATGCGCCGGCGAAGTTGGTCGAAAGTCTGGCCCGCGACATCGCCCAATCTCAGCCTCGGGCACGCGTGCGGGTCGACATCGCCGCCACCAAAGCCGAGGTGCCCGAGGCCTTCGAGGACGAGGTGCTCGTCCGCGCCCGCGAGTTGAAAGAGAAGGCGCGCAAGCTGGGGCTTCGCTCCGTCCTCAACATAGTCGTGAGCCCCTACGAAATGACGCGGGTGTCGCCCTTCGTCGAGACGAACTACGGCTGTGCCCTGTCGAACATCATGATCGCCGAACCCCAACGGCTTGCCCACGTCCTTAAGGCCGTGGACGGCGTTGTCGACTTTGTTCTTCTCGACTCGGGCCGGGAGCCTGTGGCCCCGGACGCGCTGAGTTTCAGTGTGCTTCTGAACTATCTGGACCACGAGATGTGGGCCCGCGCCACGGTCACGCACCTGACCATGCTCTTGGGCGGGGATGTGCACGGCAAGCGCGTTGCACTGACCGGCGTGCCCCCTCTCGCTACACGCGCTGCCATGGCCCTCGCGGAAGCAGGAGCGCTCGTGTCGCTTGACCCGTGTTTGGAGAAGGAAGCCAGTGCGCTGGGTCACATGGCGCCCGGTGTTCACGTAGTCTCCGTTGCCGAGGCCGCGATGAACTGCGACGCCATCGTCAGCCTGTCGCCCCGCCGTCCGACCATCGACGCGGCCTGCGTGGCGGGCATGAAGTCCGGCGCGCTCTTGTACGACGGGGGGATCGGGTCGGTCCATCGGGAGGCCGTACCCGCGGCTGAAACCGCCGGTGTGCGTGTGGTGCGTGTCGACATGCGCCCCAGTCTCGCCGCTACCGCTCTGGAATTGATAGGAACACGGAGCATCGTAGACCGGCACATGGGCCGCGCCACGTGGAACGGCGTGTCCGTTGTGGCGGGCGGCTTGATCGGACGGGAAGGCGAGGTCATTGTCGACAGTATCCACGCGCCCACGCGCGTCATTGGCATTGCGGACGGGATGGGGGGGATCCTTCGGCCAGACGCGGACCAGACGGACGTCGCCCAGGTCCGTCGCGCCATCGCCGAGCGGCTGATCCAAGGAACAGAACAGACTTGACGCCTACGGGCGCATCGTTGGAGAATCCTTCATGGCCATGAATGACGAGAACGGCATTTCCCAGGGACCATCCCCACGCGAGGGGTCGGACGGACTCGATATCAGCGCCGTCGTGCCCGTGTTCAACGAGGAAGACAGCATCGACCATCTCTATGAACGCCTGTCGAGCGTTATGGAAGAGTATGGCCGGTCCTACGAGATCTTGTTCGTCGACGATGGCAGCCGGGACAGTTCCTTCGCCAAATTGAAGGCGCTTCACGATCGCGACCCGCGTGTCCGCGTCGTGCGATTCGTCCGCAACTTCGGGCAGCAGATGGCCGTGTCCGCCGGGTTCCTTCATCTCCGGGGCGACGCCGTCGTCCTCCTCGACGCCGACCTTCAGAATTTCCCCGAGGACGTTCCGCTTCTACTCGACAAGCTCGCCGAGGGCTACGACATCGTCTACGGTGTCCGTCAACGCCGGGTCGACAGCCTGCTGCGGCGGGCGGGGTCGTGGTGCATGTCGCACCTGCTCTATCGAATCACTGGCATCGACGTGCCAGACAGTGCGTCCGGCTTCATCGCCCTGGATCGCCGGTTCGTGGAATCCATCAAGCTGTACAACGAGAAATCGAAATACTTCAGCGGCCTTTTCGCGTGGCTCAGCTACGGTCGATGGGCCTCGGTGCAGGTCCGGCATCAGGCCCGGCACGCGGGCGAGTCGAAGTATTCCCTGTTCAAACTCGCCGGTCTCACCCTCAATTTCGTCTGCAATTTCTCCGACCTCCCTCTCCGGCTCGCAACCTACGCTGGGGCTGCGTTGATGGGATTGGGCGCTTTGGGACTCCTCACGGCGGCCATTATTGAACTCGTCTCCTCGGCCATCGCCGTGTCAACCGGCGTTCTTGTCGCCTTTGGCGCGCTGTTCACGGGCCTGCAACTTGCCGCCATCGGCATCGTGGGAGAATACCTCAGCCGCATCTACTCCGAGGTGCGAGAACGGCCCCACTTCGTGGTAGGCGAAGTCCTGGACCATGACCCCGTAACCTGATGGCATATAGGGGCCTGCCTCGGGCCGGTCGGGAGTAACCCAGGCGGGTAATGTGTTGCTACTGAAGGTGGGACCCCGATGGTGCAGGCGCACTGCACCGGCGGCGGAACCGAAGTAGTGGGGTGACGCATGAAGATCCACGAATACCAAGCGAAGGCCCTGTTCAGAGAGTACGGCATTCCTGCCCCGGACGGCATCGTGGCCCAAACCCCGGAGGAGGCCGCACAAGCCGCCACTGGCATGGGCGGGGCCGTCGTGGTCAAAGCCCAGGTCCACGTTGGCGGGCGAGGCAAAGCCGGCGGGGTCAAGCTAGTGAGGAGCCCTGGCGAAGCGTCCGCGGCCGCGGACGAGATTCTCAAGCTGACCATCAAAGGACTGCCGGTTCGCAAGGTTCTCGTGACCCCGGCATCATCAATCGCCACCGAAGTGTACCTCAGCCTCCTCATCGACCGCGGGGCGCGCAAGGCCGTCTTCATCGGCTGCGCCGATGGTGGCGTCGAGATTGAAGTGACGGCGAAGGAAGCGCCCGATAGGATTCTGCGGCTGGAAGTGCCGACCGCGTCGCTGAAGAACCTACAGGCGACTGCCCTAGCGGAATTCGCGCGCAAGCTCCTCCCTGGCCCGGCGCAGGCTGCCCAAGCGGCCGACATCATGGTGCGTATGGGGCGTCTGTTCGTGGAGAAGGACTGTTCGCTCATCGAGATCAATCCGCTCATCGTGGACGATTCCGACGCGGTCGTCGCGTTGGACGGCAAGGTGCTCTTGGACGACAACGCACTGTTCCGCCATTCGGAATTGCTCGAACTGCGCGACATGGACTCGGAGGACGCCGACGAACTCGTCGCGCGCGACGCGGGACTCAGCTTCATCCGGCTCGACGGATCCATTGGCTGCATTGTCAACGGCGCCGGCCTTGCCATGGCCACCATGGACATCATCAAGCATTTCGGTGGTGAGCCTGCCAATTTCCTGGATGTAGGCGGCAGTTCGGACCCGAAGAAGGTA
>JAAEQP010001301.1 GCA_024231375.1 bacterium
CGGATGAATCTTGCCGAAGGCCTCCATGGTCAGGAAGAACACCAGTTCGAAATGAGGCACCCGCCCCGTCAATGGACGCCGTTCAAGTGCCGCAATGAACCGCTCTCTGGGTGTCATGCCTCGCTCCCGTTCAAGGTCTGGCCCGTCAACCGTGATTGCTCGAAAGGCATATTGTATAGTAGCAGGCGTCTTTGTGCACGGAAGGAGATGACGATTCGCGCCGATGGCGATCACATCTGACGGGGAGAGACAGGAAATGAGCTTCAGCGGACGATGGACACGGATGGCGGTCGCAATGGGGGCGGTGTATCTGGCGGGGACCGCTTCCGCCCAGGATGAACCGGCGGGAGGGACTGAGATGGAGGTGGTGGCCTTCGATACCAGATTGGACACCGTGATGACCCACGACGACGGGGAATTCCTGTGGTTTCATCCTCGGGTGGTGGCCGTGCCCGGTCGCGGGAAGGACGGCGGCCCGGCCGTGGTCATGACGCTGCAGAAGCATCTGCACAAGTCCGACTTCTACAGCGGTCTCAGCGTGATGCGAAGCGACGATCTGGGGGCGACGTGGTCGGACCCCGTGGCGCCGCCGGAGTTGGGGTGGCGGCACGACGGCGACGAGGTCATTGCCCTGTGCGACGTGACGCCCGGCTGGCACGCGCCTACAGGTAAGGTCATCGCCATCGGCGCCAAGGTGCGCTATCTCGATGGCGTACAGCTCTACGACAAACCCCAGTCGCGCGCGGGGGGATACGCGGTGTGGGATCCGAAGACCGGCGCGTGGACACCTTGGACGCCCATCGACCTGCCCGAGAAGGAAGGACTCTTCTACAGCGTCACGCCGGGGTGTACCCAATGGCTGGTCGAAGACAATGGCACGATTCTGCTGGCCGTCTACTGCGAAGGCCCCGGGGACGGTAATGGGCCTTACTCGTCCACGGTGGTGCGGCTCGCGTTCGACGGCGAGGCCCTCTCTTACGTGGACCACGGCGATGTGTTGGAACTCGACGTGGTGCGTGGCCTAGTGGAACCACAGCTTGCCAAGTACAAGGGCCGCTACTACCTGAGCCTGCGCAACGACGTGAAGGGGTATGTCACGGCGGGCGACGATGGACTTCACTACGCGCCCATCAAGCCCTGGACCTTCGATGACGGCGAAGAACCCGGCACGTACAACACCCAGCAGCATTGGGTGACGCACAGTGGCGGGTTGTTCTTGAGTTACACGCGGCGTGGCGCGGACAACGACCATATCGCGAGGCACCGTGCGCCGCTGTTCGTGGCGCAAGTGAATCCCGATACCCTGCAGATCGTACGGGCCACCGAGCAGGCGATCATCCCCGAGCGGGGCGCCAGCCTCGGAAACTTCGGCGTGGCCAACATTACGCCCGGCGAATCGTGGGTGACGGTGTCGGAAGGCGTCTGGAACGACGCCGCCCGAAAGCGTGGCGCAACCGGCGCGACATTCGTGGGCCGCGTGGTCTGGAGTGAGCCAAACGAGCTGGTGAGGTAGCTGGGGCGCTGGTCGCGAGCAAGTGCCGCCCCCTGCGGGGGCTTCTCCAGGGGAGAATCGCGTTTCCACGGGCTTGCGCCCGTGGCTACAACCTGCCGTCCGCTGCGCGGACTCTGGAGGTCAATGCCGCTGCAAAGCGGCAAACGTTAACTGCACAGCCTGCTGATCTTGGTTAAGAAGGGAACCGGAATAGGCAAACGAGTCCCCGAGCTAGACAGGGTTCCCTCTATTCTTCTTGCACTACACCGCGTTGCCTTGGGCGTGCTGTTCGGCCAACTCGGCGATGACGTCTTTGTCGAGCTTGGGGAACAGGACCTCGGGCTTCTGAAGCGGGTTTCCGGCGGGCAGAAGTTCCTTGGCCGCTTCCCACGCGTCGTCGCCGCCCTCGGGGCCGCCTTCGGAAATGGCGATGTCCAGGGTTTCCGCGAGTTTCTGGGCGCCATCGGGCACGAAGGGGGCCATGGCCGTGCAGAGCGCGCGCACCACCTGACAGCACACGTAGAGTGTGGTGCCGGTCCGTTCCAGGTCGGTCTTCCTGGTCACCCAGGGCTGCTTGGTGTCGAAGTACTGATTCGCCTTGCGTCCGATCTCGATGAAGCGCTCCAGGGCCAGCCGGAACCGGAACTGCTCCAGAGCTTCACAGACACCGTCCAACTGCTCGGGCAGGCTGTCAAGCAACGCCCGGTCTTCGTCGTCGAAGGCGCCCGGTTCGGGCACCTTGCTGTCGAAGTTCTTCACCGTCATGGTGAGCGACCGATGCACGAAATTGCCGACCACGTCGCACAACTCGCCATTGTAGCGGTTCATGAACTCGTCCCAGTCGAAGGCAGCGTCACGGGATTCGGGCATGATGGCGCAGATGTAGTAGCGGATGGCGTCGCGCGAGAACCGGTCCGCGAACCAGCGCACGCTGATCATGTTGCCCTTGGATTTGGATCCTTTTTCCTCTTTGCCCGTTTCCCGGTTCACCACGTTCAGATATTCGTTGCCGGGCACGTTGTCGGCGAGGATGAAACCCTCCTGGGCCATGCAGTAGGCGGGGAACATGACCGTGTGGAAGGGCACGTTGTCTTTGCCCACAAAATGAACGAGCCGCGAACCTTCATCTTTCCACCACGGTTCCCACGCCGCGTCGTCGCCGTATTTGTCAATGCCCCACTGCCGCGTGTTGGTGACGTAGCCGATGGCATTGTCGAACCACACGTAGAACCGCTTGGACTCGGCCTCGGGATCGTCGAGCGGGATGGGCACGCCCCAGTCCGTGTCGCGGGTGATACACCGGGCACGTAGTTCGTTGACCCAACTGTAGGCGATGCCTTTCACATTGGCGCGCCATTCGGGATGGGTGTCGAGCCATTCCTTCAGGCGGTCCGTGAAGTCCTGCAGACGCAGGAACCAGTGGGTAGTCATCTTGAGGATGGGGGGAGAACTGTCGCCGGGAATGTTGGTTTTCGGGTCGATCAGGTCATGGGCCGAATACTGGGCGCCGCAGTTCTCGCATTCATCGCCCGTGGCTTCCTCGAATCCGCATTTCGGACACGTACCCTTCACGTACCGGTCGGGCAGGAACCGGTCGGACTGCTCCGAATACCACAGTTCCATCTCTTCCTTGTCGATATGGCCCTTGTCGTACAGGTTCTTGAAGAAGGCCTGGGTCGTTTCGGTGTGCAGGGGCCAGGAGGTCCTGCCGTAGATGTCGAAGGAGATGCCCAGGTCGGCGAAGGCCTTGTCGTTCAGTTCGTGGTACCGGTCGATGACCTCTTTCGGCGTGATGCCCTCTTTCAAGGCCGTCAATGTGATGGGCACGCCGTACTCATCCGACCCGCATACGTAGATGGCGGGATGCCCCCCTAACCGCAGGTAGCGCACATAGATATCGGCCGGCAGGTAGGCGCCCGCGATGTGGCCCAGATGAATGTTGCCATTCGCATAGGGCAGGGCTCCGGTCACCAGCGTCCGTTTGAAGTCTTTGGAGGTAGACATAGCGTGATTTGTCCGTTGTTACCCAAGTTGGTCCCGCGGTTGAAACTACGATCTTAACGCATCTTGCCGCGAAAATGCACGCGCGTGCGCCCCGACGTGTGGATGCGGGCCGGAACAGGCACATTGAATCCTGGCCAGGATTGTCCTAAAATTGCTTCTTTAGGCCCGGCGCGCCTAATTCCCATGGCTTCAATTCCGACAAGGAGGACCGACCGATGGCACGTGTATTCAATTTCTCCGCTGGCCCCGCCGCATTGCCGCTTGCCGCACTCGAGAAGGCCCAGGCCGAATTGCTGGAGCTTCCCGGGGCAGGCGCTTCGGTCATGGAGATCAGTCACCGTTCGAAACAGTTCACTGCCATCATCGAGACGGCCCAGTCGAACATCAAATCGCTGTACGCCATGCCTGACAACTACCAGGTCCTGTTCGTGCAAGGCGGTGCTTCGTTGCAGTTTTCCATCCTCGCCATGAACTTCCTGCGCGGTGCGACGGCTCCGGCCGACTATGTCCTGACGGGTTCCTGGGGCAACAAAGCCATCAAGGAAGCCAAGAAGGAAGGCGCCGTTAACGTGGCGTGGGACGGCAAAGACGACAACTTCGTGCGCGTACCGACCCAGGATGAGTTGAACCTGACCGCGGGTGCGCCCTACCTTCATTTGACCTCCAACGAGACCATTCAGGGCGTGGAGTTCTTCACGGAACCCGACACGGGCGATGTGCCCCTCATCTGCGACGCGTCATCCGACATCCTGTCTCGTCCCGTCGATGTGTCGAAGTACGGCATGATTTACGCTGGCGCTCAGAAGAACATTGGTCCGTCGGGCGTGGCGCTGGTCATCATCCGCGACGACCTGTTGGCGCGCGTACCGGACGGTCTGCCCTCCTTGCTGGACTATAAAAACCTCGCAAGCGCCGGTTCGCTGTTCAACACGCCGCCGACCTTCGCCATCTACATGATCAAGCTGGTGACGGATTGGCTCGTGAATGACATTGGCGGCCTGGACAAGATGGAGGCCATCAACCGCGAAAAGGCCTCGATGCTGTACGGCGCCATTGACAACAGCGATGGATTCTACCGTGGCCACGCTCAGGTCGAATCGCGGTCCATCATGAACGTGGCGTGGCGGCTCCCGAGCGAAGAGCTGGAACAGGAATTCATCGCGTCGGCTGCGGATAGCGGACTTGCCGCGTTGAAGGGCCACCGGTCCGTGGGCGGCATCCGTGCTTCCATCTACAACGCCATGCCGGTCGAGGGTGTGAAGGCCCTGTGCGACTTCATGGCTGCGTTCCAGAAGCAGAAGGGCTAAGCGAGCGCCCCAACGCTCTAGCGAGTATTACATCCGCCCGCGGGTGACCGGAAATGCCGGTTCCCGCGGGCGGTTCTTTTGGAGTCTCTGACGCGTGGCCCGCGAAAAGGCCAGGGACAGACCCGTCTCGCTACGCTCGCTGGGGTCAGTCCCGGCGTTTTCGCTTCTGTTTTCGCGCGCATATGACCTATTCAACAGATCCACAGTCCCCGTTATCGCTCGGGAGACATGGCGGAGTCGCCGGGAGAACGAGATTCTTCACTTCGTTCAGAATGACGGAAAGGGTCATCCCTCGTGGCTATGCTGCCCAAGGTTCACTCGATGATGCCGTGGTACAGGCCCAGGTAGCAGGCGAGCAGGAATGGGGTTCCCGTGGTGAACCACATGCCGTCGCCGCCGGTGTCGGTCTGCCACGGATCGTCACTCCAATGGTTGAGATAGCGTTCGTCGATGGGCAGCACCGTGCCGTTCAGGCGGTACCCGCGGGCGACGGGTCCCCCACTCTGCCGCGCAAGCGAATTGATGGAGAGCAGATCCTGACGGTGACTGTTGGTGAGCCGCCAGTTGAGCAAGTCCATGGGATACCGTCGTAGCGTGTCGACCGCCTCCAACACGGCCTCGGGCGGAATGGTGAGGTCGATGGTTTCCCAGGTGGTTCTGATCGTCATGCCCCGCCCCATCGCGGCGTAGACGAAGTTGTAGAACGAGTCCAACTCCGGGCGTTCGCGGAGCCAGTACCCGTGCATGCTCACGGCGTACAGCGAACGCAGTTCGGGGTCCGTCTCGTAGGAAAGCAGGTTGTAGTAGTTCATGAAGGCCATTTCGTCGTCGAACTGGGTGCCCGTGCCCGGGCCTTCATGAATCTTCGGGATCATGCCGTTCACGTCGTAGTGATGGGTGTCGATCAAATCCTGGGCGACCGCACGGTACTTCGGATCGCCAGTCACGTGCGCGGTCGCGGCAAGATAACTGAGAACGCTTAGCGAGTTGAGCCCCCGTTCCTCGAACCAATCAGGGTCGGCATTCAGGGATTTCGGGTCGAAATTGGCCCAGCGGGTCGGCTGGCCGTCCCAATCGACCAGATGGAAGTCGTGATCGATGAGATGGTCCATGATGGATGCCACCACGTCGCGCACCCGTTCCTTCTCCTCGTCCGTGTCGGCGACGAGGTCGTAGTATCGGGGGTAGAAGAAGAAATGGCCATCCAGTTCGTCCGAACTGGTGTCGCATTTCCAGTACCATTGGCCGTCTTCGCTGACGGGCCACCGGGGATGCATCACCTTCCACAGGGCATCGCCCGTGGCGCGCTCGCGTTCATCCTTCTCCAACGTGTACTGCTTGTTCGGGTCGGGACCACTCGTGGGCAGAATGGCGCGCGCGGGGAATCCACGGGGCGCGGGATGGGTCCCGCTCTCCGACACCTTCACCAGGAACCGCATGGCCTCAAAGGCGTCCTTGGCGCGTTGCTTGGCGTTGGGGTCCCCCGTGACGGCGTATTCAAAGCACTGGGCGGCCCCGTACATCCCGGTCCACTGCCCGTCGTTGTCGCTGTCGACGTTGGTGACCTCGGTCAGGTCGCCCGGTTTGGCGAGGCGCGCCTGGTAGACGTACCCGTAGGGCGTCCGTTTGTTGTAGCGGTCGATGGCGGCGTTGTAGTGACGGGCCTTGTCGGCCAGGGTCGTTGTCCAGCGCTCGATGCAACCTACGCCCTTGTCCGTCGCCAGCCACACGTCGCCGTCGGAGTCAATCGCGCCGTCGCGCACGTCGTTGCCGGGCAGCCAACGGCGTCCTTCGCGGTAGGCCCAATGCGTGCCGTCGTATCCAACCGCGCCCTGGTGGGTTCCGAACCACACGGAACCGTCCTTGCCTGTCGCGAGGCATGTGAAATCGGCATGAGGCAGACCTTCGGCTCCCGTACACAGACGCCACGCGCCGTCGAAGTGTCCCGCGCCTTGGGGACTTGCGAACCACAGCGCGCCGTCCCCATCGTATGCCACGGCGCGCACATCGCGGGGTGCCCAGCTTCGCGCACCCTCGTGAGGGTAGGTGGCGGTCCAGGTTCCGTCGGGTTGCCGAAGGAAGAGCCCTTCGTCGGCCGCGATGGCGACTTGGTCCCCGTGGGTCGCCACGTCGCGAACGGCGGTTGCGGGAAGGTCTTCGACCGGCAGCAGCCGTCCGTCGGCCAGATGGAACAGCCCTTGGGTCGTGGCGACCCAGACCATGTCGTTGCCGGCGGCCAACGCCACACAGGGCGCAGGTAGGTCGATGGATTCGCGTAGCGTGAGTCCAGAC
>JAAEQP010001302.1 GCA_024231375.1 bacterium
CGCTGCGCCCGGTGCGTCGGTGCGGGTCGGTTACGAGGTGCGGAACGGCGGCGACGAGGTGCTCACCATCGAGAACACCTCGAAGAGCTGCGGATGCACCATCACGTCCGCGTCCGAGCCCATAGCCCCCGGTGCTGCCGGGGACATCGTCGTGACCTTCAAGTTGTCTTCGCCTGGCGCCAAGACCGTGTCGGTTCAATTCAAGACGAACGATCCGTCGACGCCGTCACTGAGCCTGAAGATCCAATGCCGAGCCGTCGCCGAGGTCTACGCCAACCCCGCCTCGCTGGATACGGCAGACATGGTGCTGCGCAAAGAGCGCGAGATCGCCATCGAGATATGCGCGCCGGAATCCTGCGCGCCGTTTCGTGTCCTTGACGTGCGCGCCCCCGCGGCGTGGATGAGTCTGCGGGACGCGCCTGCATTCCCGTCTGAGCCCGCGCGACGGCACTCGTTTCTCGTGCGGATCCTGCCCAACACTCAGGGGAGCGTGCGCGAGTGCATCTCCATCCGTACGAACAGCCCCGCCGTTCCGCTCCTTGAGGTCCCGTTGCGTGGAGAGATTGCGGGTCCCTACACGCTTTCACCTAAGACATTCAGCTTCGGTGTCGTCCCGCCGGGCAAGAATGTCACTCGGAAGCTCGCGGTCTCTCGTAGCGATGGACAGTCGTTCACCGTCGCCTCGCCGCCGTCAGGGCCTTTCGCATGCGTTCCCAGCCCTCGTGGCGAGAGTGTCACGACCGGCGACTGCGTCTACGCCCGGGTATGGGCCGTCGAAGTGAGCGCTGCATCCCCCAAGAAGAAGGGGCTCTGGAAGGATCGCCTGAACCTCTCCCTCACCACTGAATCCGGGGACAAGTTGCTGCTCGGTGTTAAGTCGGTGGGCGTCGTGTGGCAGAAGCCTGCCGCGCATCCCGCCCCTTCCCAATGAGAAGCCTCGGATACCCGGAAGCCGATTTTCTCCTGTGCGCCTCGCGTGAGATTCTCAGCACTGCTTCAGCCGCTCGAGGGGCAGACGCCTTGGCTTCATGCAGGGATGCAGCTCTCTTCACGGACCTGTGCCGCGCCGGCAAGACGTCGGCACTCGTGCTCCGGGCCCTGAAGGATCCGGCCATGCACGCGGAACGTGTTCCTGAGTTCCTCGAGGCGGCACGTAGGAAGTTGCGCATGCTCTGTTATGTTGATTGGGCCCCGCGGCGCCTTCGGCTTGAGGAGAGCACGCGGCAAATCCGCGAGGGCTTCTCGGCGGCGGGGATTCCTTTCGCCTTTCTCCGCGGCTTGCCGCTCGCTGCCCGGTACTATCTCTCCCCAGAGGTGCGCATTTCAGAGGACATCGACCTCCTGATCCCTTCCAGCGCCCGCGACGCGTGTGCGGACACGCTTCTCGCCCTGGGGTTCGGCTACCGTGAGCGCGACTGCGTTCGCGAATGCCGCGCGGACTACATGGGGCAGACGGAGTTCGTTCACGCGGAAACCGGAGTCATGTTGGACCTCAACTGGCGGCTCACCGGCAACGCCTCAATTGGGGACGTCCCTCTAGATATGGATGCGATGTGGCAACGAGCCGTTCCCGCGGCAGGGGCGGAGCGCCTGCTGTCGCCTGAAGACGATTTGGTCAATATCGTTCGCCACTACTGCCACGGTCACGATTTTGGATCCGGTCTGCTGAAGGCCTGCGTGGACGTGACCGCCATTCTGCGCTGTCAGGAGCGCCTCGATTGGGACTATGTCCGGCATCAGGTGAGGACGGGCGAATTCGCGAGGGGTGCGGACTTCTTCCATTGGTTCTACGCGGACTGCTACCTGCAAGACCGTGGTGAACGCGGTCTCGGCCCGATCTCCATGCCACAGCGCGCATTCAGCGGCCGTGCGCGGGCCGCCTTTGGCGCCCTGGTGCGGTTCGGAGAGTATCGGATACGTCCGTCCCGCCGGGCCTGGCTTCGAGAGCCAGCGGCGTCCGTCATGGACGTTCTGGTTAAGATCTGGTCCGCGGATCGAGGGTTGCGCGTTGTGAAGCTTCTGCGGACGGTCTTGTGGCCGTCTCACGCTGAACTGACGCTGCTTTCGCGTCGCTCGACGGGCAGCGGCCGAGCCAGTCGTCGTATCCGCCATTCTCTGACTGTTGCGGGCGTCTTGCCCATCATCGCTCTTGGGCTCCTGGTCCGCGCGGCAGGCGCCGCCCTGGGTTTCCTGACAGCGGGCGGACGGCAGCGGCCCAACCACACGTCCGTCCAGGACGAGACCCGCGGCGACGTCGCCGACTGATCCCACGCGCGGGGCCGGCGTCACCAAAGTCGGCGTCATGACCCCAGCTCTCACGATGGCCTTGCCTGTAGGGTCCGTCCTCAGCCCCCCGTGTCATCTTTGAGACGCGCCATTAGTGCCGACCTGTCTCCGGGCGGCAGAGCCCGGATCGCGGCGGCCAACGCCCTGACGGCCGGGTTGCTCGGGTAACCAGACGGGTAACCGTTGGGCTGCGATTCTGTAAGTGGTTGGAATTCCATATCGTTCTCGACATGCGACACCAGCCTTTCACGCTGGCGACACGGGTTCAAATCCCGTTGGGGTCGCCATTTCTTTTTCTAAGGGTAGCCGCCGGGTCGGCTCACCCTCTGCGCCACTCCTCCGAAGGCGCACAGCCCCAGCGGAAACCTCACCCGAGGTCCCCTGTACTCCCTTGTGAGTGTCCAATAAACAGGCAATCCTGCTGTCTGGATAACAAGCAGACGGCCTCGTCATGCTTGGCCCCCGCGCATGCTGAGGCGGCTATAAACCACTACGCCGAAACCAGTTCAGGTGCTCGCGGCGCGTCCTTGTTTGTGTGGTACGGCACTTGCTCCTACAGGACGCCGTCATCAGACGTGCAGATAGACCGTCATAGGCAGGATGTGTCCACAACGGGCCTCCTGGACACGCAGACCATCACTGTATGAGTGCGGGCTGCGGTGAGAAGGGGATTGACGATTTCAGACAGGTGGTGTGTCCTGGTCCTTATGGGAATATGCAAGACGAGGTCCGGTTTGGAGTGCGCCATCACGATGGCGCTTTGCCTTTGGGGCATCACGATGCCCCCTGCCCGGTCTTCGGAAAGA
>JAAEQP010001303.1 GCA_024231375.1 bacterium
GGAGGTGGTGTCCGTCCGCGGAACTGAGGTCATCGGGGTTGCCATTTTCTCACGCGTAGCCCGCGAAAAGGCTAGGGACAGACCCGTCTCGCTACACTCGCTGGGGTCAGTCCCGGCGTTTCCGCTCCTGTTCTCGGCGTTCTCTGAGAGCGCTGCACACGCGGTGCCGGACTGCGGTCGACCGAAGCGTGAATGAGTGCGAGTTCTTCAACAGTTTCGCAGTCCCCGTGTTCGCATCGTGGAACCTCTCCCTCTATTCATCTACAATGGGCGCTCCGATTGAGCGACTCTGGACGGAACGAACGAACGGATGAGTATGAGCCAAGCCGATTCCATCAAGTCGAACGCACAGTGTGAAATCCGAACCGATCTACTAACGCGGCAGCTCCACGCCACGGACGCGTCGATCTACCAAATCGAGCCGCTGGCCGTGGCCTTTCCCAAGACAGCCGAGGAGGCGAGTTCGGCCATCCAGGCTGCGGCGGATGTCGGCGTCCCCGTCACCATGCGGGGCGCGGGCACGGGTCTGACTGGCGGAGCCGTCGGTTCAGGGCTCGTGATCGACGTAGCGCGCTACAACCGCGGTATCACGGAGTTCGACCCAGAACGGCGGACGCTCCGCGTGGGTCCGGGTGTGGTGTTGGACCAACTCAACGATTTCCTGAAGCCCCACGGGCTTTGTTTCGGCCCGGACGTGGCCACCAGTTCCCGAGCGACCTTGGGCGGCATGATCGGCAACAACTCGTCCGGCGCACGCGCCCCCATCTACGGCGTGACCTCGGACCATCTCGCGTCCCTTGACGTAGTGCTGGCCGACGGGCGCGTCGCGACGGTAGCCAGCAGGTCGGATGGGCTGGCCGATGTACATGAACGGATCGGGGCGGTGGTTGACGCCAACGCGGCGGTCATCGACGAACTGTTGCCCGACACGCTGGTGAAGCGCTGGTCGGGGTACGGCATCGACCGCTACCGCCGTAAGGGCGGCGACCTGATGCAGATCGTGTCCGGTAGTGAGGGCACCCTGGCCGCGGTCACTTCGGCCGTGGTGAAGGCTGTGCCGCTGCCGAAGGAGAAGGGGCTGGCGCTGCTCTTCTTCGATTCGGTCGCCGACGCGATGCAAGCGACTGTGGACATTCTCGACCTCAAACCTGCCGCTATCGAACACGTGGACCTGCCGCTCCTCGACCAGACCCATGGGCAACTGGCGTTTCGGGCGACGCGCGACCTGCTGCGTCTCGACGAGGCACCGTGCAGCGCATTCCTAATCGTGGAATTCTACGACGACGTGAACGACCGCCTGAACGCGCTGGCCGCGCGCAACCTGGGCACGCGTCACATGCTGGTCACCGATCCGAAGCAGATGGACATGGTGTGGGGTCTGCGTAAGGCGGGACTCAGCCTGTTGACGGGGCGCAAAGGCCCGGCCAAACCTATCGCGGGGTTGGAAGATGTGGCCATCGACCCGGCCAAGCTGCCCGAGTACGTGGCCGCGCTGGAGGGGTTGATGAACCCCTTGGGGCTGAAGGCTTCGTTCTACGGCCACGCGGCGTCGGGGTTGCTTCATGTTCGGCCCATCGTTGACCTTCACCGACAGGACGACATCGAGAAGTTCCGCACGCTGGCCGACGAGGTGTCCGCGGTGGTGAAGGAGTTCAAGGGGTCCATTGCCGCCGAGCACGGCGTGGGGATCGCGCGGACCCAGTATCTTGAAGAACAACTCGGCCCCGAACTGATGAACGCCATGCGCGCCATCAAAGAGGTGTTCGATCCCAAGGGCATCCTGAACCCGGGCAAGGTCATCGGCGACGGCACATTCACCATCGAAAGCCATCTACGCATGGGTGACGGCTACGCGCTGAATCTACCCTTCGACCCGGTGCTGAAATTCGTGGCGCGGGACGAGTCGTTCGTGGCCAACCTTGAACAGTGCAACGGATGCGGCGGGTGCCGGAAAGACGCACCCACCATGTGCCCCACGTATCAGGCCACGGGCGAGGAGATCATGTCCACGCGCGGACGTGCCAATACCATCCGTGCGGTGTTGGACGGACGCATCGAGGGTCATGGCGACCTGTTGCGCATTCCCGAGTTGGACGAGGCTCTGAGCAACTGTCTCGCCTGCAAGGCGTGCAAGACGGAGTGTCCGTCGAACGTGGATATGGCGCTGTTGAAGGCCGAACTGCTCCACGCGAAGCAACGGAAGAACGGCGTGTCCTTGCGCGAATTTGTGATCGGGTCCGTGGATCTCATGAGCCGGCTTGGATGTCTCGCGCCACGCCTTGCCAACGCCACGATGAACTGGGGTTGGGTGCGGACCATCATGGAACGCGTCACGGGCATCAGCGCCAGACGCTCGTTGCCTGCCTACACGGGTGAACGCTTCGACCGATGGTTCGCACGCCACCTGAATCCGCACACGCCGACGCGCGGGAAGGTCATTCTCTGGGACGACACTTTCGTGCGCTTCAACGAGCCCGACGTGGGCAAGGCGGCCGTGCGCGTGCTTGAGGCGGCGGGGTACGAGGTGGAACTCCTCAAAGGCAAGCAGGACTCGGGCCGTCCGTCGTTCAGCGTCGGTCGGCTGGGTCGGGCGAAGCGGCTTGGACGCCACAACATCAACTTGATCGCGAAGCACGGTGGCGATGCCCCCGTCGTCTTTCTGGAACCATCCGTCTACTCCATGTTCGCATCGGATTACGGGGAACTGGGGATCGAAGGAGCGGATACCATCGCCAAACGGTGCGTGTTGTTCGAGGAATTCGTGTTGGACCTGGTGGAACGCGAACCCGATGCGCTGGAGTTCCGAACCGGCGCGGGCGCAGTGGCCGTACACGGGCATTGCCACACCAAAGCCTTGACGGACGGAACTGCCGTCGCGCGTCTGGCCAAGTTGCTGCCCGAGGTCTCGGTGTCGCAACTGGAGACCGGGTGCTGTGGCATGGCGGGTTCCTTTGGCGTGCTGAAGAGCAAGTACGACCTGTCGGTGCAGGTGGCCCAGCCGCTTGTGGACCAGATTGACGCACTTGCGGAGGGAACGAAGGTGGTGGCCTGCGGCACCAGTTGCCGGCACCAGATCGGCGACCTCACCGACGCGCGGCCTCAGCATATTGCCGAACTCGTGGCCAACGCCCTCGCGTAGGCCGAACCTGACGCCGCCGAGGTGTCGTCCAATCGAGGAGAATGCGGGATGAAGCGGTTCCTGCGGTTCTGCGGCGTGGCAGTCATGGGTGTTCTCGTGTTCGGCCTGGTCTTCGTGACCGGGGCGGTGGTGCTCAATATGCGCACGCCAGCCGCCACCGACCTGGCCGACAGCCCGCAACTCCAACAACTGCCCCCACCCATCTCGAAATCCGTCACGCTGAAAGTGGTCACGTACAATCTCTGGGACCTTTATCTTCACAGCGACCACCGCGCCGAACGCATGCCGGCTATCGGTGAGGCCGTCGCCGCCCTTAGCCCCGATATTGTCGGCTTCCAGGAAACATGGATCGCGTCCGACCGCGCCACAGTCCTGGCTGCCCTCGATCCCATCGGCCTTGTTCATCACCACTACTTCCGCAGCGGACTTGTCGGCAGCGGTCTCCTTATTGTGAGCCGGTATCCTATTGTCGAAACCCATTTCTGGCGATACACCTTGGGCGGCAAGCCACTTCGGGTTGACCATGGCGACTGGTGGGCCGGGAAGGGTGTGGCGCTGGCGCGTATTGAACTTCCCGACGGCGCCGGATACCTCGACTTCTTCGATACCCACGCCCATGCCAGCTACGGCGACCGGTCCTACGACCCCGTGCGCCTCAGTCAGATGACCGAGCTTGCCGCGTTCGTCAACGAGGCCGCCACCGGCACATCCCCGGCCATCGTGGTGGGCGATTTCAACACGCGCGCCGGGAAGGAACCCTACCAGCGGCTTGTTGCTGACGCCGACCTCGACCGATTGATGGTCATCGATTCGCGCATTGACCACATTTTCGCCCCGCGCAATGCGAAGTGTTCGTTCGACGTAGTCGAGACCGTGCCCATCAAACGCGAACTCGAACAAGACGGCGAGACTTTCGGCATCAGCGACCACACGGGCTACATGTCGATCATCCGCATCGATCCGGCAGGCTGAGGCGCGGTACCCGGTTTGGGAAGTGGTCACGATTCCGGACCCCTCACCCTGCCCTCTCCCGGCGGGAGAGGGTAAGAAGGCATTCGTTCACGCAGATCCCGGTCTGAGCAGGCCTTGAGCATGGTGCGGACAGAATCACGCAAGATGAAAGGAATACGAGTATGTTTCGAATGGTCGGTCCGAATGGCACGGGTCTGAGATTGGTCCTCCTTGTGCTCTTCCTTGCCGGGGTAGGGTTCACTTCGTTCTCGGAAGCCGCTCCTGCCGGGCCGGCGGTCGACCCTGCGGCTCATGGCGCGATCGGCGATGGGAAAGTGGACGACACGACGGCCATTCAAGCCGCATTGGACAGCGCGGCGGACGGTTCGCGGGTCGTTGTGCTGCAGCCGGGTACTTACCGAATTACGGCGGCCCTCAATGTCCCGAATGGGGTGACCCTATCCGGCATTGCCCCGCGCTGGGAAGACACCACTTCAACCCTGGTGGTGGAGAAGACGGGATTCTCGGCGGTGGTGTTGAACAACATGTCGAACATACGCGGCATGGCGTTCACGTATCCCAACAACCGCGACAATGAGAACCCGAAAGAGTATCCACCCACCATTCTGCTGGCCGGCATCAACCCCAGCGTCGAGCAAGTACGCTTCGATAGTGCGTGGATCGGTATTGCCCCACCCGAGAAGGGCGCCAATACCGGGCAGTCGTTGTTCCGGGACATCACGGGGTTCACCCACAAAGTCGGCATCCGCCTCGACGGCATCAAGGACATTGCTCGTATTGAGGACGTACACTGGTTCGTCGGCAACAGCGGGGGCGGATTCTTTCGACGGGAACGGGTGGGATTCGAGTTCGGGGCGGTGGACGGCGTCATGATGTCGCGCTGTTTCATGATCGGCGGCAAGACGTTCTATCACCAGAAGGCCAAGGACGGCGCCGGGAATGCGGTCCACAGCTTGGGCCATCACGTGACGCAATGCTGGACGGAAGCTGTCACGTATGGGTTCCTGATTGAGGGCACGTGCGGCTTGGTGCTCTCCGACACGCAGATCTACGTGTCCGACCCCGCAGGCGCGGGCATCGCCATGCGAATGCCCCACCTCTACTATCATTCGACGGTGTCGAACACCCAGGTCCGGTGCGACGGGAGTCATGCGCTCGGCATCGAATATGCCCCCACCGCCGACCACCCGCGCAACCATTTCATGCTGAGTCATTGCGAAATCGTCGAGGCATCCGTCGGGGTACGACTGGGCGCGTTGGCCAAGCGAGTTTGGATCACCGAGAACCACATCCGCGCGCGCGACACCGGCATCGATATTGCGGAGGGCGCCGACCATCTCATTGTCCGCGACAACATGATTGGGGCCGGACAAGCCGTCAGCGACGATTCCGAGGCAGATGCCGTCAAGACCGTGGAAGGCAACTTGGAGTTGTAGCTCTCCGGCCATGAAGGAAGAGGATTGGGCGAAGGACCTCCTCACCAAACCAAACGCAACAGCCTGAACTGCAAGGACTTGCGCGTCAGCCCTCTCCCCCACTCGCCTGTATGGCCTTTTCTGTGGCATACTGAGGCCGTCAAGAACGGCATAAGGAGACACACGAGATGCCTAAGAGAATCGTGGCTATCGTCCTGCTGGGCGCGGCCTTGGTCTGGACCGGAGCCGCCTCGGGGCAGGAATCGCTCGCCGACGTCGAGAACGCCATCACCGCTGCGTGGGACCAACTTGCCACGGCTGCATGCCGCATCGAGTTGAATACGGAGTTGCTCATCAACGGAGACCGCGTGCCGGGCAGAGGCGCGGGGACCCTGGAGTTTCGCCGGCATGAAGGCGTGAACCTGGCCAATGCGCACGTGAACGGGTCGTTGATGGTGCCTATCGGAACGACGACGGCGGAATTGCCTCAGAACATCACGGCCGTGTTCGACGGCGGCGTATTCCATCTGATGACGGTGCTGCTTCGAGTTCCTTTCGTGATGCAGGAAGACGCTTCCAAGGAACCGGCTATTAAAAAACCGATGGGTAAGCTGCTGTTCGACGGACTGCGCGACGCCGGCACGGTAAGGTTGTTGCCGCAGCAGAGCGTGGGCACGACGCCCGCCTATGCTGTTGAGTCCAAGTTCAAGGAAGTGGACCGGAAGGCCGCGCTTCCGGCGGCATCAGTCAGGATGTTCTTCGACAGGAACACCAAACTTCCGTTGCTCGTTCAGGTCTTCAACTCGGGCGGCAAGGAGATCGGGAAGTTGACGTTCGGCGGATTTCGCCTGAATCCGGAGCTTCCCATGGAACGGTTCCGATTCACCCCGCCACCTGACGCCCAGTTCCTGGACTTCTCCGAGGCGGGTGCCGCGTTCGTGCCCCAGCTTCCGTAATGGGGCGCCTCTTCGCGGCAATGGCAATCCTGCTGACCGCGATTGCCGTAGGCTGCGGCGGCACGCCCGACGCTCCCGGCGAGATCGCGCCGCCGCCGATGGATGCGCCCGCGGAGATCGAGCCAGCGTCCGAGTACACGCCGTGTGACGAGGATCTTGATACGGTCATGGCGGCCCTGTCCCAGCGTTGGGCCGACGTCAACTCATTCACCGCCGAAGTAGCGTTGACGGCGGACATGCCCATGGGGCCGATGACGGTCACCTCCGAAGGCACCGGTGTTGTCGAGGCGCTTCGCAGCGGGAGCCGCTGGAAGATGCGCATGGAAATGACGAACACCATGGACGCGGGGGTGCCGGGGCTCGGAGGTATGGAAGCCGAGATGCTGACCGTATCCGACGGTGAAGCCAACTACATCGAAATGGCCATCATGGGCCAGCGCAAGGCGGCCAAGAAACCGGTCCGGGAAGGCACTGCCACCGCGCTAACGGCTGAAACGGACATCCTTAAGAGCCTGCGCGAGCAGGGCGACGTGACCTTGCTCGGAGAGACGGCGATCAATGGCTTCGAGGCCTACGCGGTCCAGACGGTGTTCAACGAGGAGCGCCGACAGGAGACGCCGGGTGGTCCGGTCCGGGCCGTTACCTGCTTCGCGAAGGACTCGGGGTTGCGCGTTCGGGTCCAAGCCTTTGACGAGGACGACGCAATCCTCACCGAACTCACCTACAAGAAAGCCACGCTGAACCCGGACATCGACCCGGAACGCTTCGTGTACACGCCGCCGGAAGGGGTCGAGGTCGAGACCGTCGAGAACCCCGGGGAAGCGCTTGCGAACCCGGCGATGTAGTTGAGAGACTGCGAATAGGCCTGAGCCGGTTTGTGTTGACGATAGTGGACGTCTAGTGATTCAAGCCACACCGCGGGGAGTTGGCGTGAGTACGGACAACGCTGTTATCGACTACCATCTTGCGACGAAGCACCATCATCACCGGTATGCCAATTCGTTGGGCTACCTGGATTGGGCCAATCAACCCAACCCCTTCCGCCGGTACGAGGATGCCCCGGTGCTTCCTCTGCCTCTTGTGGCGGAGGACGACTCACCTCCCTTCGAGCAGGTGTACGTGCCGGGTTCCGTGTCGCCGCTGCCGGCGGGTCGCGACGTCATCGCTCGATTCCTTGAGCATTCGTTGGCCCTGTCGGCTTGGAAGGAGTACCAAGGCGAGCGGTGGGCGCTTCGCTGCAACCCGTCGAGCGGCAATCTCCACCCCACGGAAGGCTATATCGTGGCGGGACCCGTCGCGGAACTGTCCGACACGCCAGCCGTGTACCACTACGCGCCGGCCGATCATGCCCTTGAGCAGCGCACGGTGTTCTTGGCTGAAACCTGGCAGGCCTTGAGCCATGGGTTCCCGGAAGGGACCTTCTTCGCGGGATTGACATCGATTCATTGGCGAGAGGCGTGGAAGTACGGCGAACGCGCGTACCGCTACTGCCAGCACGATGTGGGGCATGCACTCGCCGCGTACGCCTACGCCGCTGCCATGACGGGGTGGTGCGTGGTGCATCTGGAGGGCCTGGGCGACGCCGACGTTGGGCGGCTGCTGGGAGTCCGCATGGATGATGAACCGCCACCGCCCCTCAACCACAGTCCCGAACCTGAGCATCCCGACCTGATCGTCGCGGTGGTTCCAGCGCAACCGGCCCACGCCGTCCCGCGTACGCTCTCGGCGAACCCGGTCCGCGCCATCGCGGAAGGTGTCTGGAACGGCGCGCCCAACCGGCTCAGTGGCGGACATGTCGAGTGGCCCGTCATCGACCGCGCCGCACGGGCCGCGGGGAAGGATCGCATGGAGTTGGCGCCTGCAGGATGTTCGGGTGCATCGTCCGCGGGCGAGCCGGAGTGTGGGAAAACGGCCCGAGGAATCGTCTTGCAGCGCCGGAGCGCGGCGGCCATGGATGCGTCGGCGCAAATTTCGCGGGACACCTTCTACCGCATGCTGAGTCGCCTGATGCCGGACCGGACATGCGTCCCATGGGATTCGCTTGCGCCACCGACGGCTGTCCATGCCATGTTGTTCGTGCATCGGGTGGACGGTCTGGCGCCTGGTCTGTACATCCTGGTTCGCGACCCGGCGGCCAAAGGGGGCCTGCGCCACGCCATGCGCAAGTCCTTTGACTGGGCGCGGCCCGAGGGATGCCCCGACGCGCTGCCGCTGTACCGGCTCGAACGGGGCCGGTGCGACCGGTCGGCTGGGCATCTGAGTTGCGGTCAGGCCATTGCCGCCGACGGTGTGTTCAGTGTGGGGTTCCTCGCCCGGTTCGAACCGCTGATCGCCAAACACGGCCCGTGGTTCTACCGCAGGTTGTTCTGGGAAGCCGGTATGGCGGGTCAGGTCCTGTATCTTGAGGCCGAAGCGGCCGGGTTAGGCGGCACGGGCATAGGGTGCTACTTCGACAACCCCGTGCACGACGTCCTCGGCATCCGGGACCTTGCGTTCCAGTCGCTCTATCACTTCACGGTGGGGCGGCCCGTCGTGGATGCGCGGCTGACGACGTTGCCGCCGTACGCCGAGCCGCGGCAGGAGGGGCGGGGTTGAGTTGACTCAACCGTCAACCCCTTGAAGGCAAGGGAGTTGGATTGTACAATGGCGAGCGCGTTGTTGAATGGCATGTGCGGGCCCGATTCGGCCCCAACCACGATTGGATATGCGCCGCGTGAAACTTGCTGAACTGTACGCGCCCGGCCAGTTCGGGCTGTCCTTTGAACTGTACCCGCCGAAAACCGAGGCCGGCATTGAGGCCCTCTTCGATCACTTGAAGGAACTGGTCGGATTCGGTCCTTCGTGCGTCACGTGTACGTACGGTGCGGGCGGTTCTTCGAGCACGAAAACGCTCGACATTCTCCTGCGCGTCAAACGCGAGTTCGACTTGCCCGTCACTGCCCACCTTACATGCGGCGGGTCCACGAAGGACGAGTTACGCGCCCACTTGCGGGCGGCACGCGACGGCGGCGTGCCGTACATCATGGCTCTGCGCGGCGACCCGCCTCGAGGAGAGGACACGTTCACGCCGGTCGAAGGCGGTCTCGCACACGCCAATGAACTTGTTGAGCTTGTCCGGGCGGAGTTTCCCAACTTCGGCATTGCCGTGGCCGGGTATCCCGAAACCCATCCGGAAGCCCCCAACCGGCAGGTGGACCTGGAAAACCTGAAGCGCAAAGTGGACGCGGGCGCGGATGTCGTCATTACCCAGTTGTTCTTCGACAACAACGATTTCTTCCGGTTCCGCGACCGGTGCCAGGACCTAGGCATTGACGTGCCCATCATTCCCGGTATTCTTCCTGTCACGAATCTGGCCCAGATTCAGCGGTTCACGTCGATGTGCGGCGCCTACATCCCGGGCCCGTTGCTGCGCCGGCTCGAAGCCCACAAGGGCAACGCCCAAGGCCAGTTCGACGTGGGTGTGTATCACGCTACCCGGCAGGTGGAAGAACTCGTCACCTCGGGTGGATGCCGCGGCGTTCATTTCTACGTGCTGAACAAGTCCCGCGCCGCCGCCACCATCCTCCGCGCGCTCACGTTGCCGCCCGAGCCCCAAGGGGACTGAGGCTGTCGCGTGTCACGGTGTGGCATCATCGCAAGCAAGTAGAGGCAACCGCCCTTCCCGTCATCCTGAGCAACGCGAAGGATCTCGTTCACCCAGCAACTATTCTGGAGTGCGAGATGCTTCGCGTTGCTCAGCATGACGGAGTGGTCGTGTTCCCGTGTCCCGCACATACCCTCCGCGTCATCCCGAGCGTCAGCGAAGAACCTTGGCTCCAAGCACATTCGCTGGTCGAATGAGATTCTTCACTTCGTTCAGAATGGCGCGATGGTCGTCTCCTCCCGGCGTGAACGCACGCACGCCGTCATCCTGAGCAGCAGCGAAGGATCTCGTTTGCCCGACAGATGGCCTTCACGCCCAGCACCCGGACGAGAACGCATTCGTCATCTGGCCTTCCGGGCACCGACCTGCTACCATAGCCGCACAGCATGACATTCTTACGGAGGGCAGGAGCATGAGTCAGACCGGGCAGCACGAATCAGTTGAATCCAACTGGTTTGGTCGAAAGAAGCCCGAACTCGTCAAGCCGCTGTTCAGGGTTCACAGTAGCGTCTTTCTTGTCTGGAGCGTGGGCATGGGTTTCGGAACGTGGATCTCCGGAGGGGTATTTGGGACCTGCCTCGCTCTGGCCGCGGTGGCGGCATGCGTAGCCTTGGCGATCGGCGGCCGCGATTATGGCACTGTCAACGTGGCGCCCTTCTTCTGTCTCTTGTCCACTCTCACATTCGTGGCAACCAATGGCGGCATGGCGTTGTTCATAGCAGGCCTCACGGGCAGCGTTGCCGCGCACGTGATCGCATCGCACCGCGTGGAAGCCACACTCAGGCAGTACGAGGAAGCGGCCGCGAATGACCACGAATAGGCACTCACGGAGGATAGGGGCATGAGTCAAAGTGGAGAACCGACATCGGTGCTGGCGCGCTGGCAACGTTGGCAATCCCCCGAGCTTCCCAAGCTCTTCTTCAGAACAAACGATAGCCTGTTCATCGTGGTGGTCCTTTGCATCATCGTTGGTGGAGAAGTCCCGTGGGCTCGTGCAGCCATCTTCCTAGATGTCGCAGCCTTGGCCTGCTGCCTGGCGCTGGTGATCGGCGGGCGACGAGTCAACACGGTTGCGCTTGCCTTGTTCTGGTGCCTTTTCTTCATAGCTCTCTGTACCTTCCAGGAGCGCGCTACCGTCGAACTAATCGCGGGCGTTGTGGTGAGCGTGGCCGCATACTGCATCGCGTGGCATCGCGTCGAGCTTGGCTTGAAGCAGCGCCGGGAAGAAGGCAAGAATCTCGACCCGCATTAGTGGAGATTCGAGCGAAACCGGGGTCCCCGCTCTCGCGGGACCTGTACCAAGCGAGCGAGTCCCCGTGCGAGACGGGACTGTGGGGTTGTTGAAGAAGTCTCGGCCCTGGCGCGGAGCCCGCGATGAGCGGGGGACAGCCACCCATTGTTGCCCTAAGAAGGCCAATAATGGGACGTAAGAACTTGGCAGTCCCCGTTTGTCGCTCCTGTTCTGGTGGGCATGTGACTTTTTCAACGGCTCCACTGGAGCTGTTGAAGAACTCGCACTCATTCACGCTTCGGCCGGCCGCAGTCCGGCGCCTCATGTGCAGCGCTATCAGAGAACGCCGAGAACAGGAGCGAAAGCGCCGGGACTGACCCCAGCGGAGTCCGCCGTAGGCGGACGAAGACGGGTCTGTCCCTGCCTTTTCGCGGGCTTCGCAAACAACTTGCGGACTTCTTCAACAGCCCCGCTGCCCCCCCTTTGTGGTCGCTACCGTGAGTCAAACCACCCACGCCCCTTGCCCTCGAATGCCCCTTGGCGATACGATGGTCGTGCGGCGAAACGGGGCAACCGGGGGACACCCATGTCACTGCTCGATCCGATCAAGGAAGTCCGGCCCGTTCCCATGGTGGGCGATGTCGTGAAGATCCAGGCGGTCGTCGTCATCGCACTGCTCATCCTTCTGTTCCTGACCGTCATCTCCGCGCCGGACCATGCGGTACTCGCGGGCGGCCTCCTTGGCGCGCGCGGCGTGTGGGTTGTCAGTCTGATGATCGTGCTCGTGGCGGTGCAGTACTGCGCCGTCCGCGGATCGCGGCTGTGTGCGCAGACGGGCCGACCGTCTAGCGATCGCTGGGCCGCGTTCGCGTATCTCCTCGTGTTTCTTGTGTTGGTCAACGTGTTCGTGGCCTTTCTGCGCGGACCCCACGCGCCGGGGATGGTCATCGGCCACGATCAGCCGCAATACTACGCCTACCTCCATTCATGGGTCTTCGACCGGGACCACAACTTCGAGAACGAATACGCCGCCATTCCCGGCATCACGAAGATGATGCACGAGGTCCACCCCGACGATCTGGGCCACAACGTTGCGCCCGTGGGCACGCCCCTGCTGTGGGCTCCGTTCTACCTGGCTGGACACGGCGCAACCCTGGCGCTCAGGTCCGCGGGACTCAACGCACCCGCGGACGGGCTCTCGGGGCCGTATGCCGCCGCGGCCGCGTTCGGCAGTCTGTTCATGGCGTGGATGGGGGCGCTATTGGTCCACGGCACCTTGCGTCGCTGGTTCTCATGCGGGACGGCGCTGGTCGTCACGCTGCTGGTGTGGCTGGCGACGCCGCTTCCCTGGTACCTCACCAACGAGCCGTGGATGTCGCATGGGGCCTCTTTCTTCGCTACGGCGCTTGTGGTGTATCTATGGCAACGATCGGACCCCGGCCGAAGCATCCGCGACTGGGCATTCCTCGGCGCGTCCATCGGACTCGCCATGCTCGTGCGACCAGCCCACGTAGGCCTCTTGGCCCTCGCACTGGTGGACGGGGTAGCAGCTCTCCGAGACCGACGTCCGAAAGCGGCCCTCGCGGGACTCTCCTTGTGCGTACTCGCGGCGCTCGCCGTCTTCGTTCCCCAGATTCTCACGTGGTGGCACCGGTCGGGGTTGGGTACGCCGCCCGGCAACCCCATGAATTGGACCCAACCCGCCGTAGTGTCCTTCCTGTTCTCGGCCTACCACGGGCTCTTCGCGTGGCACCCTGTCCTTCTGTTTGGATTCATAGGCGCGCCCTTCCTCTGGAAGCGTTCACGGAGCACGACGGTCGCCCTCGGCCTTGCTCTCGTTGCCGCCGTCTACCTGCGCGCATCCATCGGCAGCTGGTGGGGCGGCGCGTCCTTCGGTATGCGGCGCTTCATCGGCGTGCTACCCTTGGCGGCGCCCGGCTTGGCCGCCTTCGGGTGCTGGGTCGTGACCGTGGTGCGCAAACGCCCCGCCGTGCCCGTCGCGCTCTTCTCCGTAGGCTTTGTGCTTTGGAACATCCTGCTCATGTCGCAGTTTCGTCTGATGCAACTCCCGGCCGAACGGCCCGTGTCGTTTCGACGTGTATACGGCGCAGCCGGTGAAACCCTTCACGACTGGGTGGGCAACCCCGGGTCCTATCCCGCCAACCTGTGGTTTGCGGCACGCCATGGCGTGAGCCCGTCGCAATTCGATGTGGCCTGCGCGCCCATGCCGCATGACGGCAAGATTGAGGCCGAAGGCACGGCGGTGCGCCCGTATCTCGGCGCGGGATGGGACGTACGCAGTGCGGCGGCAACAGCGAACGCATTCGGGTTCGTGGCCACGAAGACGACCGCCACACTTCTGATTCCTCTGAGCGCGGGACGCGAGTACGACATGACCTTGGACCTGCGCGTCCCCCGAGGGTTTGACGAAGAGCAGTTCGTGACCATCCGCCTCAACGGACACCGTGTGCATTCGGCCGTGATCGAGCCGCTGAAGAACAATTCCATCGCGTTTCGCGCCGATCATTCGCGTATGATCCGCGGAGCGAACGAGGTGGCACTGACATTCTCGAAGAAGGGCACCATGGGAACGCCGCTCCCCTATGGCATTCCTGTGGCTTCACGACGCGCGGGGCAAGTGACGGCATTGATATCGAGGGTCGCCGTGGCCCCCGCGCAACCTGAGGGAACCACCCAATGACCGACGCGCCAATCGAGACGCAGGAGGCAGCCGCCCCCTCAGTCCGGCTATTGCCGGCAGTTAGGATCGGGCAAGGGATCCTGTTGGCGGTCCTCTTTGCGCTGCTCTTCCTCGCCACCCTTACCGCGCCGCTGTACTTCTCGGAAGCCGGCGGATTTCTCGGGGCGCGCGGCGTGTGGCTCAACAGCCTGCTCATCGTCTTGGTGGGAATCCAATGCATCCTGGTGGTGAGTTGGCGATGGCTGGCCACGCAACTGGGCGGCAGAACCGACGAGGTCAGGCCAGTCCGTGGCGAAGCCGTGAAGTTCGTCCTGCTCTGCATGTTCCTGGTGACCCTGAACGTATTCGTACTCAGCATGCAGGGCCAGTACCATTGGGGCGTGGTCTCCAACCATGACCAACCGCAGTACTACGTGTACCTTCATTCGTGGGTCTTCGACCAGGATGTGAACTTCGAGAACGAATACCGCGCCATGCCCGGCATTTGGGAATTCATGACCACGTCGCACCCGGACCGGCCCGAGTACAATGTCGCGCCCATCGGGTCGGCGATTCTGTGGATGCCCTTCTACCTCAGCGCTCACGCCGCCCTGCTCCTCTTGGGCCGGGTGTTGCCCGGCGTGCCCACGGATGGCATCGCGGCCCCCTACGCCATGGCCTGCGCGTTCGGATCCATTGCGTTGGCGTGGGTGGGGCTCATCCTGACCTACCGCGTTGTTGCGCGCCGTGCATCGAACCGGGCTGCCCTCCTCACGGTCCTCATTCTGTGGATGGCGTCGCCGCTGCTCTGGTATCTCACCGAACAGCCGTGGATGTCGCATGCGCCGTCGTTCTTCATCGCGGCATTCGTCGTTTGGTTCTGGGATAGGACCCGCGAGAGCCGAGGCTGGAAGGGCTGGGCCGTGTTCGGCGTGCTCATTGGTCTGGCGGTCCTCGTACGGCCGACGCATGCGGCCCTCCTCGTATTGCCGGTGTCGGACGTCGTTGCTGCATGTGTATCACGCAATCGTTGGCAGCGGGCGCTGGCGGGCCTGGGACTCTGCGTGGGCGTCACAATCCTCCTGTTCGTACCCCAACTCCTCACGTTCCACGCGCGATACGGCGGGTTCAGCGCCCCCGGCAGTCCTATGCGCTGGGGCACACCCGCTGTGTTGGAAGTGCTGTTCTCGGCTCACCGAGGACTCTTTGCATGGCATCCGGCCTTGCTGGCCGGGCTGCTTGGTCTGCCCTTGCTCTGGCGTCGGTCGCGGCATATGACACTTGCCCTAGCTGTCGCGCTGGTGGTCTACGTATACCTGAACGCGTCCATCCTGGCCTGGTGGGGCGGCGGCGCGTTTGGCATGCGACGATTCGTGGGCGTCTTGCCGCTGCTCGCGCCAGGGATCGCGGCGTTCGGGTCGTGGGTGGTGAATGTGTGCCGCAAGCGGCCCGCCATTCCGGCGGCGGTGGCGGTAACCTGCTTCGGCGTCTACAATGCGTTGCTTATGGTGCAGTTCCGCGATGGGTGGAGCGATTTCCTCAAACCCGTATCCTTTCAGAACGTGTGGGCGTCGAATACGACCATCTTCCACAGCATCTTCGGCAATCCCGCCACGTATCCGGCGAGCGTCCCCTTCGCCATGCGCCATGGCGTCACGCCGGGACAATACGACATCATGTCCGGTGTGCCGCCCACGCCCGAGTTCGAGGCGACCCGCGCCGACCTGGCGCCCCACCTCGGCAAAGGCTGGAACCGCAGCATCAACATCGCGCGGGTTCTCCGAGGCGCATTCATCGCCGAAGAGGGCGACTGCACGTTGCTCGTCCATCTGCGGCAAGGGCGTGGCTATCTCATTGAGGTGGTGCTTGAGCCGCCGGAAGGCATGGACGACGGACAACTGGTGACCTACGGTCTTGATGGCCGCATCATCGGGTCCGGCACGATTCCCGTGGGCAAGCGGTCGACTGTGAACATCCGTGTGCCCGCCGAAGACGCGTGGGAAGGCGTGAACGAAGTGAATCTCCAATTCGGCAGCGCGATCCGCCGAGCCGCCCGCGACGTCACGTCAAACCGTCCCGGCCGTGGACTCCCCATCGCCACCCGCGACCGGCTGAGCGTTGCGGCGAAGTTGTGGAAGCTGACTGTGCGCTACGAGGAGTAACGGGCCTGCGCGACGTAGAAAGCCCCACGGACGCCATCCGCAAATGGTCACCGTCTCTTCTGAGACTCCCCTCAAACCGGCAGGGATGGACTATGCGCCCACCGCCTACTTCCCTTTGGCCCGCAACGCCGTTTCCAGGAGGTTGATGTCCTTCTGGATCATGTCCGGATCGTCCTTCGTGAAGACCCCGACACACACGGCGTCGCCGGGACGGTACGCGTCGGCCACGTAGTCGAAGGCCTCGACCGGGTCCAACCGTCCGGCTGCCAGCACTTTGTAGTGAATTGCGGGCACCGGCAACTCCTGAATCAGGGCGCACATGGCGTCGCGGTCTTCCGCACCGAAATACTCTTCCGCATCGTAGTTGCGGGCGGCTTGGCGCCGACGGTCGCTGGGGTTGTAATAGCAGGTCATGAAGAAGTCGAGATCGAGGTTGTCCACGCCCCACTTGACGGTATCGACGTTGTGTCCGGCGATGCCCGCGGCCATGCCGTTGTCCTTGATGCGCTGGACGCCGTCTATCACTTCCTGGGTCTGGCCTTCGGCCACGCGGTTGTCCATTTCGCCGCCGTGGATGAAGCAGCATTTGGCCTTGCCCACGAGCGCATTGTTGATGCCGTGATCGATGCTACCCACGCCGGGACACGTCTGCGCGATCCATGTGAGCGTGCCGCCTTCATTGCCGTGTTCGCGTAACGCGCGCACGATGAAGTTGTCGCATCGGCCCACGTGCGCACTCACACCGGCCGCCTCGGCGAGCCGGTACGTTTCCTTCACGCGTTCCATGGTGTACCAGTCGATCATCTCCTGATCCCGCTCGACCGTTTGATGCGCATAGCCGCCGAAGGGGTTACCGCCCAACAGGAACCGGCTCACGGGCACATCGCCCAAGGTGACTGTCTGGGGCTTCATTTGTTCTACGACTTGAGGTGCTGTCGCCGTCATGCGTCCACGCCCTCCAGGGTTTTCAAGAACTGCACCGCCTCAACGACGTCGGTTACCGGATCGTCTCCGCATTCGCGCTCAATGGTCAGATAGCCCGAATACCCTATCTCCCGCAACACCGCGATCCACGCCGGGAAGTCCACGTTGCCTTTCCCGAGCGGCACTTCCTTGGGACCGTCGCCCGAATCGGGGACACCGTCCTTCGCGTGAGTGTGTACGATGAAATCCCGCAACACACGCACGTCGTTCAACTGGTCGAACCCCGCCATGCACAGGTTGGCCGGGTCGTAGTTCACCTTGGCGCCCACGCTGCCCACGGTCCGCAGGAACTCCGCCAACGCTTCGCCCGACTCGGGACCCGTCTCCGTAGCGAAGCAGCACTCCCGGTCCACGGCGTATTCCGCCACCTCGCGCACCGCACCCAATAGGTCCGCATAGGCCTTCGACTCCGTGTCATCCGGCACCACGCCAATATGGGTCGTCATGATGGGCGTGCGCAGGTTCACGCACAGGTCGAACATCTCTTTCGTGCGCGCCACGTTCTCATCGACCGTCTCGGGATTGGCGAACCCGCCAATGTCGCCGCACAAGGCCGACCGCTCAAGGTCCAGCGAATCCATATAGGTCATCAGGTCCTCGCGCCCGCTCTTGGTAAGCTTGCGCGGGTCCAGGTCGTTGTTGACGATCCACAGTTGCGCGCCGTGCGCGCCGATGTCCTTGGCCTTCTTGAGGCTTGCCTTCGTTTCCATCCGCAGAGATGCGGTGATGATGCCGACTTTCACGCTGGTTCTCCTTAGGTTCCCGCCGTATCGCGACACGTGATCCTAGCCTGATGGCTGGGCGCATGCAAGCTGCGCCGTGCGGGACCTGGACCAAGCGGAGTCCGCTGTAGGCGGACGCGGGCGAGACTGTGGGCCTGTTAAGGAGGGCCTCGGGTCGCCAGGAACAGCGTTCCAACCCAGACACATCCCGACCGCGTCATCCCGAGCGAAGTCGAGGGATCTCTCCTGGGTGAGCGCCTAC
>JAAEQP010001304.1 GCA_024231375.1 bacterium
CCACATGAAGTTGTCGATGAACGCAAGACTGTACCCCTTCATGCCCGCGTTCCGGAACTTGGTGAAGTCGCTGCCGAAAGGCGAGGCCTCATAGATGGCGAACATGAGTGAATTGGAAACAGGGAGCGCGCCGTGCGCCTTGGCCTTGCGTAATTCGGCGATCAACGCCCCGTTGCCGGACGAGGTCTCATAGACCAGGGCTGGTCCTTCAAGACCGCGGACGTCCAATTCGCTAATGATGCCGATGTCCTCAGCCAATGGATGGCTACAGAATCCCCTCGCTCCATAGCCGCCGATCTCTTCCGCGTCGGCGAAGATGAACAGCAGGTCATTGCGCATGCGCGGTCGGTTCATGAACGCGCGCGCGGTTTCCAGCATAGCCACGCATCCGGAAATGTCATCCGTCGCTCCGGGCCCGTACGGGACCGAATCGTAGTGCGCGCTGAAGGCGATAGCGCCGGTACTGTCCGTGCCCGGGATTCGACCGATCACGGCCTGCTGCAGTTGGACGGTGTTGCCATGGACCGCCGATTTCGACATGAATTCGGCCTCGATCCCCAGCTTTTTCAGTTCGTTTAGAAAGTACTCGGCCACACGGTCGTTGTTCTTGGACCCCGCGGGATGCGATTCCATCGAGCAAGCGAACGCGTGTTCGATAGCGCGGTGCGCCGAGAACTGTCCGGGGGGCGCATCCTTCGGCAACGCGCGAGGCGGATTCAACGCCAATACCGAGTAACAACCGAGCCCGGCTACAAGTGCCCAAGCCAACACTGCGCAGACCACGGAACCAGATTTCTTGAACATCATTGTCCCCCATGGTGTCAGTAGCACGCGCCAATCCCCGAAACCGTTCCGTCGTTGACGGAGAAGGGTCAGGAACCACCCAACCCGTTGATCCACTCCTCGATGTTCGTATACCCATCCCCGTCCGCGTCCTTCACGGCATCAGCGGGGTCACTCGGGTTCAACCCGTGCGCCGTCTCCCACGCGTCCGGCATACCGTCTCCATCGCCATCAGCAGGAGGCTCTGCGTTTCGATACTCGGGCCAACCGCCCACATCCGTCTGCGTGTTGATGATGCGTCCCGTGCCGTCGGCAATCTCCTGCACAATGCGTCCATCGACCGAATCCCGCACCGGCAACGTCGCCCCGCCGGTTTCCAGCACCTTCCGAAACGCCTCGTCGGCCGGGTCCGTTGCCACCACCGCAATGTCGATGGGCTGGTCAAGCTTCGTGCCCTCACGCATGCCCCGCACCAGGACCCAGTTGTCTGCGGTGGCGTCAACACCCTCCACCACATTGCCTTCGACATACATCTTCGTCGCGTCGCCACCCACCGAGAAGGCATAGTCCCGCGCCGTCGACGATGGACCCGGCTTCAGATAGTTGCCCACATAATTCATGGTCACCGCGTCTTCCGCACTGTATCCCGCCGGACTCATCCAGTTGTACACCACATTGTTGCGGAAATCGAGGTGCAACCCCGGCGCTTCGCCGTACGTACCCGGCCGGGGACACCGCGTCCGGTGGTGCGCGTACAGGTTGTGGTGAAACGTCACGTTCCCGTCCGTACGCAGCAGCGTACCGTAGCCATGGCTCCCCTTGCTGTGGTGGCTCGTGTCCAGGCTCTCCGTGATGAAACACCATTGCACCGTGATGTTCGTCTGCCCCGCGCCGCTGACCGATAGCGTCTCATCGTTCGACCAACTCGTCGAACAATGGTCCAGGACCACGTTCCGGGAACCCGACAACGACAACGCGTCCAGCTCCACGCCCATCTCGTCCCCAGGCCGGCACCGCAGATACCGAATCACCACATCGTGCGTGCTCACCACGCACGCGTAATTCGTCAAACACACCCCATCCCCGGGCGCGCTCTGACCCGCAATGGTAATGAACGGCTCCGTGAGTTGCAGCGTCTGTTTCAACTCGATGATGCCGCCCACACGAAACACCACGATACGCGGTCCCGGCGTATCGCACGCCGCGCGCAGACTCCCCGGAATCACGGCGTCCGTACCCGGCACATAGTCCTCAAGCGTCGTCACGAGCAGGACCTGGCCCCCGCGTCCCCCCGGCGTGTTCGCGCCAAACCCTTCCGCCTCGGGGAAGGAAGGAACCACGTCTGCAGCAGCCACCATCGCAAGGCATATCACCAGCGTTAGGCCGATTGCGCGCATACTCATGACAATCCTCTTCACGTTCGGGCCGGTAGCGGCATTGTACGGCGTTACCCAAAGGCAATCCAGACCGGCAGATCATGACACCGGAGCCGTTGAAGAAGTCATATGCGCACGAAGACAGAAGCGAAGACGCCGGGACTGTACCAAGCGAGCGCAGCGAGACGGGACTGTCCCAGGTCTTTTCGCGGCCTGCACGTAGCCAGGCGGACTTCTTCAACAGCTCCGCTGTCCCCCGCTTATCGCGGGCTGAGAGAAACCAACCCTGCGTCATCCCGAGCGAAGTCGAGGGATCTCTCATCGGCGAACGCCTACCTTCAAGAGATCCCTCGACTTCGCTCGGGATGACGCGGTTGGGGTGTTCTTGGGGGGGACTCTGTTTCCGGCACCCAGAGGCCTTTTCGACAGATCCACAGTCCCGCCTAGGGCGCACTTCGCTTGGTACAGTCCCGGTCCTTCGCCCCTCTTCTCGGGTTTGGACAGCCCACCGCAGAGGGCAAGTTGCTCCCGAGTCCGTTCCGTTGATATACTCCCCAGTCTTGGGCGGTTGGCTCAGCTGGTTAGAGCACCTGCTTTACACGCCGGGGGTCACTGGTTCGAGTCCAGTACCGCCCACCCCTAAG
>JAAEQP010001305.1 GCA_024231375.1 bacterium
CGCTGGGGTCAGTCCCGCTTTTTCGCTTGTGTTTTCCGGGGTTCTGTAGGTTCCGTGGCGAAGGAGAAGACGGCGTCCTGAGAACCGTCACTCAGGATTCATCAGGGGCAGGGCTCTTTCTCAACGGATGCACAGACATCTTCCCGCTTCTATCCGGGTGTGGTTTGCATAGCTTCGATTTGCGCTCGCGTCACTAGGCGCCGGTCAGATGACACAAGGGGAAAAGCGATGCGTACATATCGCTGCATGCTGCTGGCATTGGTTTTCGCGGGGGCCGCAATTGCGGCCCCCGTTGATTTTGTCACGGGCCTAGTGCCGTCGGAACAGGGGTTCGATGGCGCCGTGTCGGTGATCGAAGAATCGGTCGACGACGACGTGGGCGTGGTGACGGTGTCGGTGCCGTACCGCGACATGCGGGGCGAAGTCCGCACGGGCCAGGCCCGTTTGATGATTCGCCGCAGGGAGGCCGAGGACGGAGCAAGGATTCCCGCGTTCTGCAATGTCCACTATGAGGCGAGCGTGGACGGCGCACGCAAGTGGTGCAAACGGGGCTGGGTATTCATCACCCCCCATTACGACGCCAAGGCCGGTTGTCCGTTGGACGTGGCCATTGGCGACAGCAACAATCTTGCCCGAGCCATCATCCAATGGGTGCGGCGGCTACCCTTTGTGGACCGCACGCACCTGCACATCGCCGGAGGCAGCCAAGGCGGTTACATGGCTTTGGCCATGGGCGCCGAGTTCTTCCCGGTCTGCTCTATCGTGCCTGACGCACCCGTGGTGAACTGGGCCTACAACCTGAACTACTTCGAGGCCAACCGCAAGGTGGCCCGCATCGGGGAAGTGCCGCCGCAGGAAAGCCCGTTGCCGGTCGTCTCCATGGTCAGTGAATTGGCATCGGAGCGAATGGGGTCGTCTCCCGTGCCCGGTTGCTACGGGGTGTTGGGCAGCGAGCTGGGGTCGGACGCGTGGTACCGGGTCAGCCCCATATCGTATCTCGACCGCATCGCCGCGCCTGTGCTCATGCAGATCGCCACCGGCGACATGCTGGTGCCTCACGAGCAAATGACCGACCGCTATCCCCAAGATTTCTCAACGGTGACCTTCCCGGAAGGATACGCCCGCGATTTCCGCGAGCTGGCCCCGAGCGACGCGGCCCGAAAAGCGTTCGATGAGGTGGTAGACGACAGCAACATTCATTGGACCCTCATTGAACGACCCGAGGGGTTGTGGGAGTTCTCGCTCGACGCGATTCTTGGCAAGGAGAAACCGCCGAAGGACGGCCCCGCCAACATCGACCGGCCATGGTCGAAGAAAAAACAGTGGAACATCTCGGTATACAACGAAGGACCTCCCCAGCCGTGGTCCTCACACGTTCGCTACAACTGGCCGTCGTCGCCGGACAGTTTCACGGCCCACTACCAGGAAGTCACCTCCTCCCCCGACATCCTGAACGAGGGCATGCTGGACCGGCTCATGCAACGCTATCAGGGCAAATTGAAGGACGTACCCGCCCTGCCGGACGGCGCTCCGGCGAACCGTCTGAATTTCCCCGGCCTGGAAGAGGAGGACGTGCTGACCGGCCTGTTGGATTACGCGGGCTTGGGCCGCAAGCACGCTCACCGGTTGTGGAAGCTGTACGCGGACGGGACGCAGAAGCCTTTTGGCGACACGCTCGACACGGCGGAATTGGAGGCGGCGCTGGCGCAATGTCTGCGCGAACGGGATGAGAAGGACGACTGATGGGAGCGCGAGCGATCGGGTTCATGATTCGGGCAAGCATGGTGCTGGCTTTGGGCGTAGTGCTCTGTGGAGCGGCTCAACCACGGGAGGCGCAGGAGATGGAAGACTACGCCACGTTCGAGGTGTCGCGGTTGCGGTGTGTCATTGGGAACAACGCGGCCCTTGGCGAACATGCCGCGCGCTATAACGGCCTGTTCAGCATGTGGTCACCGGACCAGGATGTGTCGCCCTTCGTGCCCTCCTACGCAGGATTCAACCTGGAGCACTATTTCGACGCATCGCCCCGGCATGAGGACGGCGACATCATGTTCGAGCCGCGTGTCGCGCCGATGACGTTTTCGCGCGTGGACGAACAGACGGCCGAACTCCGTCAACCGCGGACGCCCCACTTCGGGGTCGAAAGTTGGACGCGCTACCAATTGAAGGACCCCCACTACATCGACGTAACCTTCCGCTGCGTCGCGCATCGCGACGATATGGCGAACGGATTCTTCGGTATGTTCTGGGCGTCGTACATGAACGGTCCGCTGAACAAGAGCATCTACTTCTTGCGCGCGGGGTCCACACTGGACAAACCCCAGTGGCTTCAGTTCTGCACGCAGGAGCACGACCATTGCAGCACGGTGTTGTCCGAATCCGACGACGGCGCTGTTGCGTTCGAAGACGGCAGTTCCACGCTCTGGAACCAGTTCTCGCCGTTGCGGTACAGCGTGCCCTTCTACTACGGCCGCATCCGCAACATGGTGCTCGTCTACATCTTCGAACCCGATGCCAACGTACGGTTCAGCCATTCGCCGTCGGGCGGCGGCCGCGCCGCGTCCGGCGACGACACGAATCCCGCGTGGGATTTTCAGTTCATCGTTCCCGAATACCAGCCCGGCAAGGAGTACAGACTCCGCGCGCGGGTCGTGTACAAGCCCTGGGTGGACCGCGCCGATGTCATCGCCGAAGTGCGGAAGTACTACGAATCGCTGGGAGAGAGCGAGCAGTAACCGCCGCACACACCGATGACGTTTGAACATCCCCCGAAATCCATCATCACCGCTCTTCGGCGCAATCTCCTTCGTTGGTACCGCCGCGAAGCGCGCGATCTGCCGTGGCGGCGAACGAAGGACCCCTATGCGGTCTGGGTGTCGGAGATCATGCTTCAACAGACGCGCATCGACCAGGGGACTCCCTATTACGAACGGTTCATGGCCGCGTTCCCGACGGTCGAAGCG
>JAAEQP010001306.1 GCA_024231375.1 bacterium
ACGCAAATGAGACGTAAGGACTTGGCAGTCCTTGTTTGTCGCTTCTCTTTGCAGGCGCATGGCAGGCGTTTGCATCTCAGGCGACCACTGAGCAACGATGAAGAGTTCCACCCCACCGTCATGCTGAGCGAAATCGAGGGATCTCTCGCAAGGAACAGTCACCGACCAAGAGGTCCCTCGACTTCGTTCGGGATGACATGGTTGGCAGGTGCGGGATAGAGGAAGGATGACCGCTCCGTCACGCGGAGCGTCGGCGAAGCATTTCGCATTGCCGGATAGTCGCGGGGTGAACGAGATCCTTCGCGTTGCTCAGGATGACGGCGCCGCGCCATGTGCAGGCCGCGAAAACCGGGACAGTCCCGTCTGCGCCCGCCTGCGGCGGGCTTCGCTTGGTACAGATCCCGCGCGGCGCAGGTTCCCGGTTTTCGCTTCGTGTCGCGCAACGGTTTGCCCGGTCTCGGGCGGATGCGGTAGAGTGACGGTCGCGGCCGATACGGCGCTCGGTGGTATGAGCCGTGTGGCCGCTTGAGGAGTCGTCTCCACGAACAGGGACGCCGTTTCCCGGGAGGATATCCATGCGCACGATCGGGGTGCTGACGATCATGATTGCTATCGCCATTGCAATGTCGGGCTGCGGACCGAAGGCGCCTGAAGAGCAGGCTCCCGTCACACCGGCGCCTGCCGATCCGAGTGAAGGAGTCCAACCTGTGGACGTTCAGGAACCTACGCCGCCGACGGTGGCGCCTGCCCCTCAACCCGAGGCACTGCGCACCCCTGAGATGGTCGATGAACCCGAGGTGCGGCTTCTGGACGAAGAGGGCCTCGGCAAACTCTACAGCGTGGGCGGATGGCGCGTGTGCATCATGGAGGGCACCCACGCGGAGATGGGCTACCAGCACGGCCGGTTGCTCGGGCCCGTAATCTGGAGCAATGTCACCGAAGGCTACATGAAGCGCAGCCTCATGGACGCCGGCTACACGGTGGACTACATCAACGAACAGTCCGCGCGGATGGAGAAGCACTTCCCGCCCGAGTACATCGAGGAGATGAAGGGGGTTGTGGAAGGGGTGAAGGCCGCGGGCTTCGAGGACATCACGTACGAGCTTGTTCGAGGATGCTCGACTGCGGCCGAGTTGCAACACCACGCGCCCGGCGCGCCTCCCGGCTGCACGAATTACGCCGTCTTCGGGCAGTGGACCACGGACGGCCGCCTGTTGCACGGACGCAA
The DNA here is from genome assembly GCA_024231375.1 of bacterium. Next base: position 1,229 of record JAAEQP010001306.1, read on the forward strand.
CCTGGACTGGAAGGTGAGCGACGGCGCGCAGGACGCCGCCGTCATCCAGATCTGGCGGCCGACGGGTGGGATTCCGTTCATGATGGTTGGTTGGGCGGGTTGTATCGGCAGCGTCAGCGGGATGAACGCCGAAGGAATCACCATCGGCGAAATGACCAATTCGACTACGGAAGAAACCTTTGACGGCATCCCCCTGCTCATCATTATGCGCCGGGTGCTTGAAGAGACCTCCACCCTGGAGGAGGCCGTCGCCATCATGGAGACGGGACCGCGCACCCTGGGGTGGAACTTCATCATCGGCGACGGCAAGGTGCCGGACGCGCGGGCACTGGAAGTGGATGCGGTGTCGTGCAACGTGTTCGTTCCGTCCGATCCAGCCGAGAATGAATCGCTTATGCATCGCTCCATGCCGGATTGCGTCCGGCGTACGAACCACCCCTGCGGCGAATCGCAGATGAAGAAGGTGGCCAAACTCTACGGTGAGAGTCAGGGCATGGACCTGTCCGATTGGGATGCCGTGAAACCCCTTGTGTTGAATCTGCTGAAAGATCAGAACACGTGGCACCGCTACGTTTGGTTGGGAGAGCAGATTGAAGCGCGTCCCGGCGCGATTGACATGCCCGAGGCGATCCAACTGCTGGCAAACGGCCCGGTGTGCAACGATGCGACCCTGCACTCGTGGGTCTTCGACCCTTCCCACAGCGTGGCCTACGTGGCCAACGCGGGCGTGGACCCGGTCGTGACGGCGTCGAGCATGCCTTATGTCCGTATCGATTTGAAGGGATGGTTCAAGTAGGATGCTGAGTTTCGAAGAAATGCGCGAGATCTTCCAGCGGACCCAGATCGTCCGCAAACCGACTTACGGCATCATCTCGGGGTATCATGAACTGCCCTACGTGTGCCTTGGCGATTCGCTGGAGACGGGACACCAGACCACCGAGGTGCGCGGCAAAGTGAAGGTGTCGCCGCGATTCCTCATTCGCCCGCAGCACTGCGAGCCGAGCTACGATGAGATCTTTGGCGAGGACAATGTGGATGCCCAACTGGCGGGACGTGTGTTCGGGTTCTTGGGATTCCGCGGGCGTCCGGTGGAATGCGAATCCGAAGAGTTGCGCGTGCAGCATCTGGACACGCCGGTTCAGCAAGCGCTTAGCCGGACATTGGACGAGTTGGAACGGTACGAAGACATCACAACGGGGGTGTTTCTGACGCCGAACAGCCAGTATTACCCGGTGTCGGTGGAGGCGTTCATCGCCAGCATCCTGGAGGACGAATTCGCCGCCTAGGCGATGGGAGGGCGCAGGGCCCACAGAACATTCAAGCTCAATCGACCCGCAAGCGGGCACACGGAGACGACGGAGATGAAAAGCGCATACGAACTGGCCATGGAACGGTTGAACAAGGAATCCGGTCCGCAGAAGACCCTGACCGACGAACAGAAGGCGGCCATCGCGGAGATCGAGAACAAAGCCGAAGCCGGCATCGCCGAACAACGCGTCCACTACGAAGGCAAGATTGCCGCGGTCACAACCGCGGAGGAATTGGCACAGCTCACTGAAGAGCAGGCCGCTTCCATTGCGTCCATCGAGTCCCAGCGGGACCGGAAGAAGGAAGCCGTCTGGGGAGACGTCGGCTAGTGCGTGGGGACGCTAGTCCGATTCGTCGGAATCCGCTACGGCGGCGGGAGCGGACGCTGTGAGCGCGACGCCTCAACGCAGACGGAAACGTGTGCCGCGAGGATGGGTGGCCCTTGCCCTGACCCTGGCCCTCCTCTTGGTCGTGCTGTGGTTGGACGCACGCTGGAAGACCGGTGCGCCTCACGATGGGTATTGTCCCGAAGGTGCGCGCTGGGTCGTGGCCGCGGAGGATTTCGCAAACCTCTGGAAGGCGACTGCCGAATCGGAAGCGGTCCAACGGCTGTGTGAGGAATGGCCGCGGCCCCTTCGCAACCTGGAACTGGCCGTTCGCAAGAAGGCTGGCATCCGGCCCACGCCGCAACGGTGGCGGCTCTGGTGCGGCAGTCGTTTCCTCATGGCCCGTGCCGACGGCGCCATCGGCCTGTGTGTCTACCCGGGCGTCCTTGCGCGCGTGGCGCATCTGGCCAACCGCGTCTCCCTCCGAGCGAACGGGAGTGATGGGGTCTTTCGATTCGGCGCATTGAGGTACGGATGGAGAGATGGGTTTCTCATCGTCTCCGAATCCGGTGATTACGTGGCGGCGGCCCTCAAGGCCCCGCGGCCCGTGCTTGAGGCATCGTCGGGGCCTACGGAAGTCCGCGTAGCATGGAGCGACGATCGCGAGGGCTGGTTGCGGATCGAATCGGGCGGGCGATTCGTCCTGCAGGGCCGTGTTCGCGCGGCCATCGACAAGCGCGATGCCCCCCTGACCCTCCCCGAAGCCTGGCCTGAGCCTCCCATCGTTACGGTCACGGCAAGCTCTACCGACGACGCCCTGACCGTGCTGGCCTGCCTCGAAGAGCCTCTCCGCGACTATCCCGAATGGCACTATCTGCGCGATGTGGCCGCCGCGATGTGGGCGCGCTGGGGCCTGGCCAATATGCCGGAAGGATGGGACGACGGTAGCGACCAGTGCAGCCTTGCCCTTTCGAACATCGGCACCGGTGAGCCGCTGCCTGTCCCTGAATTCGCGCTGGTGTTGCGTGGGACACAGCCGGTCTCGGGCCCTCATCCTCTCGAGGCCCTGTTCAGATCCGTGGTCTCCGTTCCCTACGAATGGCAGGAGCGTCCGGGGAACTACGTGGCGCTGTTGGGCGAGCAGATGGCGCCGTGCCTGGCGGGGTACGAGCGCGACTGGATTCTCGCTACGCGCGAACCCCTGATGCGCGAACTGATGGGCGGGCTGGCTTCCGGTCCGGCCGTCTTGGCCGACGCCTCGGTGCGTCTTGACTGGACCCGCGCGGGCGAGACCGCCGAGGCCGTGATCCGCACGTTGGGCGAGTTGGAACTCGTCCCCGGACGTGCCAAAGGCGACGTCAACGCGGAGTTGCTTCCCATCGCGCGCGGCGCGGCCCAACTGGGGCGTCTGGAACTTGACGCGTACTCGGAAGGTGAGTGGATGCGATTCGAAGGCGCCCTCGCGACAGCCATCGCGGAAGATGCGCCGTGAGCGCGCTGGCGGCACACACGGTTGTCGCCGTTGCATTGGCGCTCGGCGGTTCAACGCCGTCCGAAGACCGGCTTTCGGGAGTGTGGGACTGCACGGCCGTGACGGGCAACCGTGGACTCACTGTGAGTGTCGATGCCGGGGGCCGGGTAGGCGCGTGCCGGTGGCCCAGTCCAAGCCAGTGGGATCAGGTGGATTCGCCCGGCGCCATCCGCGGACAAGGAGCTTCCGTCGGCTGGGGCCTCATGTGGGGGGTCCGCGCGGAAAACCAGACAACCTGGCTGGCAGGCGATCCAGCCGACGGCGAACAGCACTACCGCTCGTCCATTTCGCCGGCCATTCACACCGTGCACCGGTTCGCGGACGGCGCCTCATGTGAACAGGACACCTTTGTGCTCGCCCGACAGGACATCCTCGCGACACGGCTGAGACTCAAAGGGTTCGATGCGGCGCCGGAGGTTTACTGGTACGCCAATTTCTCGCCATGCACGCGGTCGATTCCCGGGGCGCCGGGTGGAGACTGGTTGCTCGACTCGCTGAATGATTTCGCGACGTTCCTGGAGATGGACGGACGCACGGTCTGCCATTTCCGCCCCGCGTCGGCGGGCGTGTACGAACACGAGTACGCGCGCGAGCTGGTCCGGATTCGGGCCAAAGCGACCGCGTGGACGACGTTCGGCGACGGCGTCTGGATTGCCGAACGCAGCCTTGAACCCGCCGCTGTGCATTGCGGACCTGACCATGGCGACAAGCGTGTGCAGGCCCAAGCGGAGGCCGGTTGGCTGGCCCTGAACCCGTCGGCATCGGGTCAGTGCGCCTCGGTCATGGCAATTCGCCCCACACCGGTCAATGAGGGGTGGGAGGCGGTCGTGTACACGGCCTTCGGCGCTTCCAGGGACGATGCGCTCGATCGGATCGCGTCCGTGTCCGCGCGGCCCTTCGAGGAAGTCCTCGGGGAAACGGAGAAACATTGGGGCGAACGGATCGGACAAGCCGTTCTGCCGCCCACGGTTCAGGCAGACGTCATCCAACGAAGCAGAAGGGCGCTCCTGACCTTGATGCTCTGCACGGGCCGCGACAACCCCGCCACGGTGCGCGCGCCGGGAGGGCGGCCGCTGCTGGCATGCGACTGGCCTCGGCACGGTGTATGGGCGACCGAGGCGTTGGCGCGGGCCGGGTTGGCGAACGAAGCGATGCATCGCGTGGATCTCTACGCCAGCCTCGTGCGCAACGATCCAAAGCCCGGGAAACCCGAGGGGTCTATGCCCGCAGCAGTGAATGGCGACGGAACCGACTCCATGCCCGGCCTGGCCCTGGATGTCGAAGCACCGGCGTGGTTCCTGTGGTCCCTGGAAAGGCATGTTCGTCGTCTCGACGGGGAAGCGCGTACTGAGTACCTTGCGCGGGTCTGGGACGCCGTGGACATGGCCGCCGGGTTCCTGGCGGCGTGGACGGATAGCGGATCCGGCGAGCCGTTGCCTTCCTTCGACCCAGCGAAGCTGCGCGACGACCGTACCGACCGCCTCGTGCTGGCCGTCTGCACCGGCATGCGCAGTGCCGTGGAGCTCGCCTCGCTGGCGGGGCGAGATCGGCCCGAATGGCGGGCGCGTGCCCGTGAACTCGAACCGTGTGTGCGCGCGCGGTGTCTGGACCCGGACGGTTCCTGGAAAGCGGCGCATCCGCTGATGTGGTGGGCGACCCGGGTGATTCCCCACGCTGACGACCGATGGATCGCCGCGTTGGATCGCGAGGTGGCACGGCTCGGAGAGCTTGAGGGCATTCTCGCGGCGCGGTCTCTCTATACGATTGGCGCCTGCCTGGAAGCCCGTCCCGAGTTGACGCCCCAGGCGCGCACGGGTTTCCGCGAAGCCCTGAGGCGTGTGATGCCCGACTCCGTGCAGGCAGGGGGCCATGGAGGCATCGGACCGGATGCCTTGCACTCCGTCCTCTGCTTCCTCGCCGCGGCCCAATACTGGGAAGCCGAGACGCGTCTCGTCGAGTTGACCCGGCGGAAGTCTCCGTCAGACTAGAAGAGGGCGCTGGAGGGCTGTTGAAGAAGTCTTGGGTCTGGCGCGATGGCCGCGAAAAGACCTGGGACAGTCCCGTCTGCGTCCGCCTGCGGCGGACTCCGCTTGGTACAGTCCCGGCTTTTCGCTTCTCCTTCTGCTGGTAGATGAGTTCTTCAACAGCCCCGCTGGGTCCTGTTAGGTGCCGGGTCAGAGGCGTGCTAGGGGGTGCAGTTCCCGCTCGTGCTCGAGTACGGGGCGTTGGTCGCCGCGCGTCACACGAATCCGGAGGGCGCGGGCGTCGTATCCCGCCTGTTGGAGCGCGTGGAGGTCAAAATCAATGTTGATCGTCAATCCCGCATCCAGTTGAATGGGGTCCGCGCCTCGCACCGGCACCCCTCGGGCCTGCCACATCCCCTCGGACACGGGTAGCAGCCGGAAGGCGCTGGACCCAGGCTCGCGGATCTCGATGTCGAACCCGTAGACGGACGCAGGGCTCCGACGCGACACGGCGGGTTCCATCTCCTGGTTGGGGCGCGACGGGATGAGGAGGTACGCGGCGCCGTCACCGGCGTTCTTGCAGGAGATGCGTACAAACCCGTTGGCGGGACCCGTCATGGCGACGCCACACTGAAGCCGGGGTGTTGAGGGCAGGGCGACCAATGCGGCCGTAACCAGCGCGTAGATCACCAGAAGGCTTCCGCCGAATCCGAGTGCTGTTCGTAGCGACGACCGGATGGGCGTGGCCCCGGGCGCCAGACGCCGGGCGCCGAGCACGATCAGCGCGACGCCTCCGGCCGCATACAGAAGACTTCCCAAGCGTACCGTGTCCGTCAGCCCCGCCGGAGGTTCGGCTAGGGTTGGTGCTAGCAGAACCGGGGGCAGCAGACCGGCCAAGAGCACGAGACCGCCGACCGACATGACACCCCACCCCGACCCGCGCCGGTGGTGAAGGCTTGCGAGCGGGAACGCTGCCAGCGGCGCAAGCAGGTAGAGGACCCACAGGATCCGGAAGAGCAGGTCTGGCAGTGAACGCGCGAGAGAGACCTCGGAAAGTCGCGGGCCCAATTCCAGCAGCGACAGGGCTCGGTCTCCGTCGTAGGCCCAGGGCAGGAATACCGCGAATCCCGCCACCAGGACAACCACGAATGCGGTCACCTGCTCGGGCGCGGACGGCTTAGCCGACGTGTACGGAAGGGGTTTGAGGTACTCTTCGAGAGGAAGGTCGATGAATCCCCCGAGATCGTCGGGGTCATCGGCCGCGAGGATGCGGCGCCGATTCTCGATGACTGCCTCTATGTCGTGTGCGGCCCCGACCAACCGGCGATTCTGGATATTGGCCCTCCGCGGAGGGAGGCCGCCGGTCATCAATTGCCTGCTGAGTTGGGCCTGCTCCAACTGGAGACGCCTCAGGCGCCGGTCCAGATCGCCAACCTGCGCGCGCTGCTCCTCCCGGATCCGTGCCACGGTCGACTCGGCCAGGGCGAGCTGCTCCGAGTAGAGATGGTGCAGGGTCTTGTGCCGGGTTTCGGGAAGCGAACCGGCGGCGTACGCGCGCTCACACTGGGCAGCCAGCGACCGCGCCTTGCGCCGATGGGACAACGCAAGCCTGAGCGGGAGGTCCAACTTCGCACTGGGTTTTGTCCGAGAACCGTGAAACATACCACTCTCGGGAACCCGCCACCCGCGGCGGGTTCGTGCCGTCCAGTGTAGCACGGACCACGTGCCCGTGCTACATAGAGAGACAAGCAGACTGCCGAACCTAGCCCCGCGCCTTCCCGTGGTCGACGGCCGCCTTCACGAAGTCACGGAACAAGGGTTGCGGCCTGGTCGGGGTGCTCGTGAACTCGGGATGGAACTGGGAACCGCAGAACCAGGGATGATCCTTCAACTCGGCGATTTCCACCAGTTCGTGCTCCGGACGCTTGTGCAGGCCGCTCACGACCAGTCCGGCCTCTTGCTCAAGCCGTTCGCGATAGGCGTTGTTGAACTCGTACCGATGGCGGTGGCGTTCGTGGACCACGTCTTGCCCGTAGGCCGCGTGGGCTTTGGTGCCGGGTTGCAGGTCGCACCGGTAGGCGCCCAGGCGCATGGTGCCGCCCATGTCGGTCACGCCGCGCTGCTCGGACAGTAGCGAGATCACGGGGTCGGGCGTTTCCGTTTCGAATTCGGTTGAGTTGGCTTTGTCGAGGCCTAGCATGTTCCGGCACAGCTCGATGACCGCGATCTGCAACCCCAGGCAGATTCCGAGGAAAGGCTTGCCGGTCTCGCGAACGTACTTCACGGCCTGGATCTTGCCTTCCACGCCGCGGTGGCCAAACCCGGGACCGATGAGCACGCCGTCGTAGTCTTTCAGGGCCTCCTCGGGGCACACGCCGTTCTCGAACTGCTCGGAGTCGACCCAATCCAGGACGACCTTGCAGTCGTTGGCGATCCCCGCGTGGGCAAAGGCTTCGTTGATGCTCTTGTACGCGTCGTCGTGTTCGATGTACTTGCCCACGGCGGCGATTCGGACCTTGCGCTTGGCTTTCTTCATCCGGTCGACGATGGCGCGCCACTCGGTGAGGTCTTCTTTGCGCGTCTCGATGCCAAGGATGCGCAGGACAATGTCGTCCAACCCCTGCTTCTTGAAGTTCAGCGGAATGGCGTAGATGGGCGAGATGTCTTCGGCGCCGATGATGCACTCTTCCGTGACATTGCAGAACATGGCGATCTTGCGGCGCTGATCCGGGCCGAGGGAATCCTGCCCCGTGCGGCAGATGATCACGTTGGGCGAAACGCCGATCTCGCGCAACGTGCGGACGCTGTGCTGCGTGGGCTTCGTCTTCAGTTCGCCCGCCGCCGCGATGAACGGGAGCAGGGTGACGTGGATGAAGCAGGAGGGCGTGGGGGACACGTCGAGGTGGAACTGGCGAATCGCCTCCAGGAAGGGCAGCCCTTCGATGTCGCCAACCGTGCCGCCGATCTCGACGATGGCCACGTCCGCCTCGTCCTCGGGTTCCGACGTCAACATACGGATACGCGACTTGATCTCGTCCGTGATGTGGGGGATCACCTGAACGGTCTTGCCGAGGTATTCTCCGCGCCGCTCTTTCTGGATCACCGAGTTGTAGATGCCGCCCGTGGTGACGTTGCTCTTCTGAGACAGCTTGGCGTGGGTGAACCGCTGGTAGTGGCCCAGGTCAAGATCGGTCTCCGCGCCGTCGTCCGTCACGAACACTTCGCCGTGCTCGTAGGGATTCATGGTGCCGGGGTCGACGTTGATATACGGGTCCATCTTCATGATGGCGACTTTGATTCCCCGGGCCTCCAGCAGAAGGCCGAGACTCGCTGCGGCAATTCCTTTGCCGACAGACGAAACGACACCACCCGTCACAAACACATACCTTGGCATTACGGCTGTCCCTCCAATGCACGTTCGATGATTTCACGCACCCGCTCGAGATCATCGGGCCTATCGACTCCAATGCTTTCATATTCAGTTTCAACCACGGCGATGGGGTAGCCCCGTTCGAGGGCCCGCAACTGTTCCAGCGATTCGAGCTGTTCCAGCGGGGTTTGGGGCCACTTGGCGTATTCCAACAGGAAATCGCGCCGGTATACGTAGAGGCCGATGTGGACCCAGTGGCAGCGCGGAGGATCGTCGAACTTGTCCGGGTCGCGCACGTAGGGAATGGCGTGGCGCGAGAAGTAGAGCGCGCGGTCCCGCGCATCGCAGACCACCTTCACCACATCCGGGTTGGCCAGTTCCTCGGGGGTCGTAATCAGGCCCTTCGCCGTGGACATGGGCAACTCCGGATCGTCCAGCAGCGGGCGTATACATGCATCGATGGTGTGCGGGTCGATGAGCGGCTCGTCGCCTTGGACGTTCACAATGATGTCCGCGTTCGAGTTCTCGGCGACTTCCGCGATCCGGTCGGTGCCCGACGGGTGGTCGGCGCGCGTCAACACGGCGTCGATGCCGTGAGGGGCCAATGCGTCCACGACCCGCTGGTCTTCCGTGGCGATGACAACGTCGGAGACCAATTTGGATTGACAGGTGCGTTCGTAGGTGTGTGCGACGAGGGGTTTGCCGGCGAGAGGAGCGATGGCTTTGCCAGGGAATCGGGTAGACGCGAATCGGGCAGGTATGATGGCCAGAACGCTTGCATTATCAGCAGAATTCATAAATTGCACCCTACCCCAATAACTGCACTTCACCGGTAACCGCAAATTGTGTCAATGGTTAGGAGGTCACTGAGGTTGGCCCCGCTTCCTAACGGGATTTTACTTTAGCACAGGAGCCTGACATTTTCAACGGCAAATTCCAGACCCCGAAAACACAAGCGATTGCGGCCGAATTGGCTCTGTGCCGCCACATATCGTCGACCCTTGCGCGCACGAATCGTGGGAAAATCGCATTCCCGGCACCCATAGTCGGGCTATGAATACTGTTTATAGTGCATAGGCGATTTCGTCTGTCTGTCGCGGGAGGAATGGCGGCATTCGAGGCGCGTTTCGTAGCAGGCATCGGCGGAAAGGGCCACTTGGTGGGCAAACATGGCAAGGAGTGGCGGACGACCTTCGCCCCATTTCGCAAGAGCTGACTGCACACAAGCTCCCAGGGCTCACCAATAGGAAAGCGACCTATCCGGCCCTGTCACTTTCCATCCCGGGGCCTTTCTATCTTTATCGAATCTCCCAGGTCGATCGAATCTCCC
>JAAEQP010001307.1 GCA_024231375.1 bacterium
CCGTGCGTCGCGCAGACCCTCGATAGCAGAGACAGTTGCCACAGACAGCCGCTCGGCTCACGCGACCGGATCACTGTGAGTTTCCTGAGCCGCAGCGGCCGCTCTGCGCCTGCGGCGTTCGAGAAGGTAGACGCCGACCGTCACGCCGCCCGCAATCAGCGCGATCAGAAGGACTTCGTTCTTGCCTTCCTGACGGGCGAGGGACGGTGCGGAAGCGGACGGTGCGGGAACGGACGAGGCTGCAACGGCCACCGCTCCGGGTTCGCACACGACACGGAAACCCCGGAATGCGTCTGAGTTCAGCGGCGTGTCAGCTTCAACAGAAGCCGTCGTGTAGCCCTTGCCGGACCGTCCGTAATGATTTCCTCTTTGAACGCGGCCGTATCCCGTGTCCGGTCCGCGTGGGTCGGTCACGTCGGCATGAGCGTAGTCCCAATCCCAATCCCAACACCATTCCAGGATGTTGCCGTACATGTCGTGCAGTCCCCATGCATTAGGCTTCTTCTTCCCCACCTCGCTCAGGTCAAGCACATCCATCCACGCGTATTCGTCTATCAACTTGGCATCATCTCCGAAGAAATACATCGTCCGCGTCCCGGCGC
>JAAEQP010001308.1 GCA_024231375.1 bacterium
AGCCAGCGACGGAACGACCCGCGCACCATAAGGCTGTGCTGAAGGAAGAAGGCGAGACTCAATCCGGCATCCCACGCCAGCACCGCACCGCCACGCCCCGGCAGGTCCACGAGGTCGAATGGCCCCGCGAAAAAGAAGGCCCAGATAGCCAGCATCGAGACGACGCCCACGAGATTCGTCAGGACGAAGACGGTGTAACCGAGGATCTTACCATGCCGCTCGGTCATGGAGGTTCCTGTCCGCGAAAGTGGGGACAGTCCCGTCTCCGCGCCTGGGAAGGCGCTGCGCTTGGTACAGTCCCCATTTTCGCTCAGCCCTTCCCCGTGCTCCCCGTGTCCGAGTGGTTCAGAGTTCTTCTTCACTCCGCGCCGCCGTAGACGCCCGGAATCTCCTTGTCGTTGCGCACGGCCACCTTGAACGCGTGGCACGATAGCTTCTTCGCGCCCGGCGTGCTCTGGGGCCCACACCCGCAGACATAGTCCGTAGCGTTGGCGCCCAGCTTCTCACTGAAGTCGTGCCACATCGAGAAGGACTCCGTGGACAACGAAACGGGGATATCCTTGTCGTACTTGCGAATCTCGTTCAGGTAGTGCTCATAGATCTCCGCCCGAACGGCATGCGGAAACGGTTTCGTTCGGGTGTCGGCGACCTCGTCCTTGCCCTCTTCGGCCGCGCGCAAGAATTCCTCGTCAAGCAACACCACCGGCAACCGCCGCTTCAACTCGTCCACCTCCATCCACATGAAGCAGCACAGGCTGATGACATCCGGCTTCGTCCGCTCGAACACCAACCGAACCGACTCC
>JAAEQP010001309.1 GCA_024231375.1 bacterium
AACAAGTTTGAGGGTGGCACCCGCTGGTCCAAATGGGGGTATCATGGCGTGTGACTGGATCTGAGGACAGAAGGAAGGGAATCTCTCGTGTTTCTTCAACGACGTGTGGCTGCTGGAAGAGTATCACCGTTGGTCTGCGCGCTGTGTCTGGTCGCGACGATGGGGTTCGCGGCGGCTCAGGAGGGTGCACCGACGGAAGAGGGCGCGGTGTTTGACTTCGGGACGGGGCGGTTGGCGATTGACGGGAAAGGCTACGCGACGCTGGAAGTGGGGGCGGGCCACGCGCCGTGGCCCGTGGGCGGCGCTCCGTGGCCGGGGTGTACGGAACCGATTGTGCGGTTGGCGACGGACGACGAAACGCTCCTTCCAGAGGCCGTGACGGTGACGGGGGACGTGTTGACGGCCACGTTCGCGAATGGCGCGGCGTGCGAACTTGCTATACGTCCGGGCGCGGGGTTCCTGGTGTTCGAGGTGACGCGGCTTGATGCGCCCGACGACACGGAGCGGCTGCGGTTGTTGTCGTTGCCGGTGCCGGAGGAGGCGGAGGTGATGGGCACCCTGAATGCCGCGCGCACCGACACGCACGTGGTGGCGTTGTCGGCGGCGGAACCGAATGTGCACGCGTTTCCGCAATCCCCCACCCGGCACGACGGGGATCGGGAG
>JAAEQP010001310.1 GCA_024231375.1 bacterium
TAGCTCAGTTGGTTAGAGCGCTGGGTTGTGGACCCAGAGGCCGTGCGTTCGAGCCGCACTCCCGGTACCATGAAGATAAAGGGCTTACGCGGATTCCCGCGTAAGCCCTTTTCTTATCAGAAGTCCCTATGATGTCCGCACGATTGCGGTCCGGCTGCGACTACTACTGCTGCTTGGCCCTCCGCGTCCATCTTCGCGAGGCGACCATGGCGAACAGGAACACGAACGCCAGCACGGCGAATTCGCCAAAGCCTTGCCAGGCCGGCACCATGGCGGCGCTTTGCGATTTCGGGAAGCTTCGGCCGGTGTACCCTCGAGCGGGTTCACTCGGCAAGCTCGAACCGAGGCCGTTCACGGCCACAACCCAGTACGTGTACACCATGTTGGTCGAGTAGTCGCACCCGGTAGAAAACGGCTGACTCAGTGAGGGTGGGTAATCGAGGCAGTACGTCGTGTAGACCGAAGCAACAAGCTCGGCCGTGGCGAAGCTGCTCCCCGGGCTGCGGTACACCTCGTATACGTCAGCCTCGGGCGCAGCGTCCCACGTCAGCCGGATCGCCTGAAAGACCAAGCCTTCGGTCGCCTGCAAGTTCGTGGGGCTTGCAGGCGGGTCGACGCTGCTCTCCTCCGCCACGAGGGTCAGGGTGGACGCGAAGTTGTTGCCGGTGTCGAGGTCAAGCGTTTCCGACATCGCTTGTGAGTTGTTCACCAGAACGGTCTCGGCAGGCACGTTTTCGCTCACGATCACCTGGAACGTGAGCACGGCGTCGCCGAAGGGCGCCAACGGTCCCACCGCCCAGGACATGGGGTCGAGCGGGTTGCCGGGCGTTCCGGCCCACAACGAGCCTTGGCTCAAAACGATGCTGGTCGGATACAGCATCACCCCCGCGGGCAAGCCATCTCTTACAAGCACATTCACCGCCGTTGACGGCCCGTCGTTCGTCACCGTCAGGGTGTACTCAATCCGGCGGCCCGCCGTGACTTGAGCGAGCGACGTGACGTACTCCGGCCCTTCCGGGAACGGTACACCCGGCGCCATGGGGTCAAACGCGGTGCCGGTCATATCCGGTGCAAGCACCTCGCCCACGGCGGCCTTGGTCAGTACCAGGTCGGCTACCGCTTCGACGGAGATGAAGTTCTGGCACGCGTTGTTCAGCAGATACGGGTCCGGCGTACCGCCCGTTCTGGGAAATACCTGCACCAGATTGTTGATATCCTGTGTCTCGTTGGCGCGAACGGTGATCTGGACCACCCAGCGGCCGCCGTTGAAAATGTCCACAGGCTCCAAGGGCTCAATCAGATCAACCTCGAGGGTCGTCCCGCCCGCCGGCGTGGCCTGCACAAACGGTCCCTGCTCGTCTCGGTTCGGGTCGAGGGTGGTTGATACCAGGGTGTACGCGCCCGAGGAGAGGATCTCGTCCCGGAAGCTAACGCGCCGGGCATAGGAGGGGCCCAGATTCTCGACATAGACCGTGTAGGTGAACTCTTCGCCCGCTTGTACGTGCGTGACGGGCGCGCTCACCTTGGTGATGATGAGGTCGGCTTGTTCCTCGACGAACGTAGCTTCCGTGTACGTGTTATTCGCCAAGAACGGGTCCGCGGTTGCACTCGTGACTTCGGCCGTGTTGTTGATGGTCATGCTTCCGTCCGCATCCTCTGCGACGACACCGGCAGCTACCAACATCTTGATCTGGAACGTCCGATTCTCGCCAGGTGCAATGTCGCCCACGTCGCACGTGAGGACACTTCCATCATACGAGCCGCCGCCGGTGTCGGAAAGATAGGTGACCTCTGGCGGAAACGTATCCGCCACGACCACGTCCAGCGCCGTGCTAGGCCCGTTGTTTGTGACGGTGACGTCGTAGATCAGTTCCTCTCCGGCCACCACAGACTCGGGCGTACTTGTCTTGACAATCCCCAAATCAGTTTGGGCCATCGCCGCCCCCGGCGCCAACACTCCCAACATGGCCAACAGGATCGCGGCCGTCACCGGCGCAGACCCCCAACGCTTCCCCGTTCCACACACGATACAGTTGATCCCCGACATCCACTGATCCTCCACGGTTTTTCCGTGCGCACGAGTCGAGGTTCAGAAGTTCCCCGCATGTGGCACGTGACCTGCCCCGAAAAGATGCTATTGCCCCATGCGGAACCCGAGACGAAGAAAGGTTTGCCCCCAGCGCACCATGTGGCCCCATTGCCTTGTACGCTCAACACGGTCGATCTGTCAAGGTCTCAGGCTTGACAGAGGCGTTGAGAGTTCTCACGAATCGCCTACCCCCATCCCATCTTCGCGGGAATCTGCATGACGCAGAAGTAACTGAAGATGGCGAAGGCGAGGAAGAGTCCCGCCGCGAAAATGGGATGCGGTTTCAGGATTTCGCGCACCTTGGGCGCGAAGAATTTGGGCATGACGAAATAGAGTGTCAGGCCCACCGCCAGGGCCTGGAGCGGTGTGAGCAACAGCCCGTCGAGGACCGCCCCAAGCTTCACGAGAAACACGGGCTTGTAGCCGAGCCAGTAGACGATGACCATGTTGGACGCCGCGAAGCAGAGCAAGATGGTCCGGAACTGCGCTTTCCACGAGAAGCGCCCGACGGCGGGCACGAGGATGCGGAAACAATCGGCCAACAGCCGCGGCCATCCGGCAAACTGGCCGAGCAGCGTGCTCAACATAGCGGCCAGTCCCGCCAGCATGAACAGCCTCGCGCCAAGCAGGCCCCAGCGTTCGCTGAAAATGCTTGAGAGTTCCGTTGCCACCGAAGCGCCCTCGGGCGCAACGTGGGCTGGTCCAAGCACGCCGTTTCCGGCGATGACGAAGGCGATGGTGACCGTCGCGCCGACGATGAACGCCACGGCGGCGTCGAGGTAGACCACGCGGCACCACCGGCGCACGTCGACCGCGGTTTCGGGCCTCATGTTGGCCAGCGCGCGCGAATCAAGCGGCACGCCGTATTCGCGGCCCCGCGCCATGCCGTAGCCAGCGCCGAGAACCCAATACGTGTACCAAACCTGACTTGCGAATCCGCCGGCCGCCCAGCCGAGCAGAGGAAGAATCTCCGACCAGGCCGACGGCGCCACGGCTTGCCCGGCCCACGCCCATTGGGGAACGTCGGGCACGTGGAATCCCACCAGACCCGTGACCACGGGGCCCCATCCGGGCCACGTCGTGCGGGCCACGTCGAACACGCCAATGACGATGAGCGCCACCAGCAGTGACATGATCTTCTTGAGCGGATCGAACTTGCCGTTCCACACGAGAGCGATGACGAGGAAGGTGATCAGCCATCCCATGAGGAAGCCGGGGATGGGGATGAAGTAGACGGCGAAGGTGGCGGCCACACTGGCCAATGCGCCCGCGGAGATGGCGGCCGACCCGAGTTGGCCAATCAGGACCGGCCACAGCACCCAGTTGCGCGGCCCCGGCGTGCGCGAGAGCATGTCGATCATGCCCTCGCCGGTGCAGACGGTGTACCGGGCGCCGGCCACGCCGATCCACAGTTTGGCGAAGATGGCCAGCGTGGGCACCCACAGCGCAAGCACGCCCAGGATGGCGCCGGTACGTGTCGCCAACACAACTTCACCCGACCCGATGTATTCGCCGCACCAAACGAGCCCCGGACCCAGCACCATCAACATGGCCAATCCGCGCGGGGGTGGCGCAATCGTGCTGCCTGCGGCTTCTTCGCGTTCAGGCGTTGCCATGGGCGTTTCTCCGTGTTGCCGTGATTACTCGATCTCGTCCCGGCGAAATCCTTCCGGACCAATCCGGTCTTCCGGAATGGGTTTGTGTCCCAGCTTCAACGCGGGCGACTCGGGTTTCAGTGCGAAATGGTCCAGCGTGGGCGATTCGAACAGCGGGTCCGCCACGATGGAATGGGTGTCGAGTCCCGCTTCGCGCCATTGTTGATACGAGCCTTCGGCCGTGATGGCTTGGTCGGTCGTGGCGATGTCGAGATCGCCGTAGCACCAGTAAAGGTTGTTGTCGCACGCCGACAACCGGTCCGGCCGCCACGTGCCGCTGTACGCGTACCATAGCGTCGACTCGGCTTCGTGGTACGCCACAATGTTGTGCAGGAAGGTGTTGCCCGCCATGAAATCGTCGCGCGGCTGCAACCGCAGTTGCTGTTCCGACGCGTTCAGGAAGATGTTGTTCTCGATGCGGTTGTTCTTGCCGCCGTGGATGCAGAAGCCGCCGATCACGGTGCCGTCAACGATGTTGCCTTCCACCAACGTGCCGCTACTGTAATCGTCGAGATAGATGCCCCAGGTGAAGTGGGGTGACAGAATCTCGCCTTCGGGCGACGTCTTCATGCCCACCACGTTGCGGATGAGATTGTGGCGGATCACGTTGCCCGAATCGACCCGGTCACGGCCCAGCGTTTCGATGGCGCCGGTGTCGTTGGTCTCCAGGTTGGTGTCGATGATTTCATTGAACTCCACGACGTTTCCGTGGGAGTACGCGTCCTCGTTGTAGGATTTCAACGAGATGGCGTAGCGCGGCATGCGATGGATGCGGTTGTTCAGAATCCGGTTGTCGCTGCCCGTGGTGATGTACACGCCCGCCACGTGCTTGTATATCGCGCCGCAGTCGGTGATGGCATTCGCCGCGACGAGATTGTCGTGCGCCTGGGTGTCTGCGTCACCAACCATCAGCACGCCGCCCTGCCCCAATTCGGTCATGGCGCAACCCACCACCTCGTTGTCGTGGCTCCGTTGCTCCAGCCGCACGGCGTATCCGCTGAGCTGCTTGAACTCGCACTGCTCCACGACGCAGTGCGCCGCGCCCGCGAATATGACCGTCGCGTCCGCCGGAGAGTAGGTCTCATTCAATTTGTGGTAGTCCGTGTCCATGAACATGAGGTCCTCGAAGCGCACATGCTCGACGAAACGTTCAGCCTCGGGGTCGCCCCTCAGTTCGAACAGCCGGTCCATCAACGGCGCGACCACATCAACTTCCGGGAAGCCCGGCGCATCGGGCCAGTACGTGAGCGCACCGGCCCTCTGGTCCAGATACCATTCGCCCGGCGCATCCAGCGCTTCACGCACGCCCTCCACATAGAACCGGTTGCCCGGCCGGATGTCCTGCGGACTGGTCACGCGAAATGCGCTCTCGTCGCGGTCTACCCCTTCGACGGCGAGGATGGTGTTCACCCACCCCCAGGCCGGGAAGATGTGCATCTCGGCGCCGGTCCAGTCCGTCCAGTCCGGCAGGTCCGCGGGGTCGACGGTCACACGGTCGAATACTTTCCCTTCCTGCTGTTGACCAATCCTAATCTCGGGTCCCACGGCCTTGGAGCATTTCTCGGCATGGAACAACACAGCGTGTGTCCCCTCGGCCGTAGCGTCCATGGTGTGCGTCCCGTCGGGTTGGATATGCACCTTGTCCGCGGGGGTCCAGTTCGGGTCGGACGAAAGGCAGAAGGCGTCCAGGTTCAGTCCGCCGCCGTTCTTGTTGCGCCAGTAGAGCGTCTGCTCGCCTTCCGCAAGATGCACCGTTGCCCCGCGCGCCCATCGCGACGCCGTCCAACCGCCTGTGTCGGGCATGTCGACCAGCGCCGCGACCGGCCCGTCCACCACACCAAACTCGGTATCGCCATCCATGGTGTCGCGGCCATAGGCCTTCATCTTGTGGCCATACCACACCCAGACCGTGTAGTCGCCTTCCGCGGGAATGTCCAATTCCCATTCGAGGCGGTCGTTGGCGTTGTGAATGTTGTGTACGCCAACGCCGAAGAAGCCGTCGTTCGGTTTCGGCGCGGGTTTGCGCGCGAAGAGCCAGCCGCCCTTGCGAGGCAGTTCCGGATCGAAGTTGGGGTACCGCGCCCGGATGGCGCGTGCCTGGCCGACGCGCAAGGTGCGGAAGTGCCAGTCGCCAGCGCGCACCGCTTCCAGGTCCGTCTGCCAGAGATGGTCGTCCACCTTCCGCCAATTTGTGATGGGACGGCCCCCACTGATAACCGCACGTTCGCCCTCAGCCGCGCGAAACGTGACTGGCGCCGATTCCGTACCCGAGTCGTCGGGCCCCAACGCGACAGGCTCGCCGAGGTAATGGGTCCCCCCGCGCAACACGATCGTCACCGGCCGCTGAAGCACGCCGCCCTGCGCCTTCTTCAGCGCGCGCATAACGTCCACCGCGCGGCCCACGGTCGCGAACGGTCCATCACCACCGCCCGGATCAGGCTCCGCGCGTGTACCCGACCAGGCGTCGTTGCCGTCCGGTGCAACGTAGTAGACGACGCCCGCCCCGGGCGCGTCCGCCTCGGGCGCGGCCGACATCGTCGCTGCCAACAAGGCGACCATTCCACAGACAAGCGTGTTTACCATTCAGACCCCCGTACGTCGTTCGCCACGGCAGCCGCCGTGGTTCCGTTGAGCACTGATCAGAACCGAACCGCGGCGGGAAGTCAAACGCGCATGCGGTGGACCGTCGTCCGGGCGTGGCCCGAGCCGCATATGTGCCACGATGATGATGGGTGCAGGAGAGGGATCGACTGGCGGGACGATCAGTCCGGCACCCCTGCATAGAGCGAAAGGTAGGCGGCGTAGTTACCGAGCACCCGCTTCACATAGCCGCGGGTTTCGTCGAAGGGGATGGCATCGATGAACACGGTCATGTCGTTGCCCGGGTTCCGCCTGCGCCACTTGTTGACGTTGCCGGGGCCGCCGTTGTAAGCGGCCAGTGCGTAGACCGTATTGCCGTCGTACTTCTCAGTCATCCGCTGCAGGTAGGTGGTTCCGAGGCGAATCGAACTGGGGGGATGATCTAGCCGGGCCGCGTGTTTCGCGTCCACACCGTCTTCAACCTTCGCCAGCCATTCCGCCGTGGACGGCATGAGCTGCATGACGCCCTTAGCGCCTGCCGAGGAGCCGATGCGGGGTCGGAACGTGCTTTCCTGGCGTCCGACGGCGAGGAGCAGGTAGGGATCCAGGCCCGTCTCGCGGCCGAGGGACAGAAACTCGCTCCAATAGGCGCGTGGGTACAGGACGCGCAACCGGTCCACTGTGGGGTCGTCACTGTTCAGGCCCCAGTCGCTGGCGGCCATCAGGTCCGCGGCTGTGGCGGCGAGACCGGCGTCGGCCAGCAGGTTGTAGACGGGGCCCTCCCGTTCGAGGGTCTTGATACGCGTCGAGAGTTGCAGGGCCTCCCACTCAGCCTCTTCCAGCCCGTGCGCGGCGAGAAAGGCGAGTCTCTCAGACCATGGCCTCGTACGCCATGCGTCGCCGCATGGCGCGGCAGGCCTTCGCGCGAATGCGTGTGTGCCCAGCAACGCCCCGCGTCCGCCGATTCGCGGGTCAGCCTTGCCGTCGCCGGTAGAATCGCCTAGAGCGGCCACGCGTTCGACAGCGCGGTGTGCGCAGAAGTCGCCCAAGGGTCCTTTGGCGGCCTCGCGGTAGTGAGTGAGCGCGACGGCCTTGTCATGACGTTCACACAGCCGGCCGCTTTGGTACGCCGCTTCCGCGGCCATGGGGGTCGTGGGATAGTCCTCGCAGACCTTGGCGTATACGTCCAGGGCCTTGTCGCGCTGTCTGTCGACGCCGTACCACGACGCGAGTCTCAGGAGCGCATCGTCACGGCGGCCGTGGCCTTCACACGTATCGACCAGTCGGATCAGCGCCTTTTCCGCGTCCTTCTTGTGGCCCTTCTCGCGACGATTCCACGCCAGCCACCACAGCAAGTCACCGAGTTCTTCCGAAGCGCCGGTCTGTCCGGCGAGGCGCTCCAGGACGCTCGTGCCGTCCGCGATCTTGCCGCGTGCGAACAGGTCCCGCGCGTAGTACACGTGGGCCAGGCGCGCCCAGGTCGTCCCCGGATAGTGATCGCGCACGCTGTTGAACAAGGCGTAGGCTTCGTCCCGACGTCCGGAAGCAAGAGCCACTCGTCCGCTCAGATAGGCCCATTTGGCTTGGTCGTCCTTTGACGCGAGAATCATGGACGGGGTGTTCTTGGCCAGTACCGTCCGCGCCTCGCGGTAAGAACTGGAACGAACGAAGGCCTCGGCGGCCAGGAGCCGGTGCCGCGCGTCGCTGGAACCGGCTAGGGCCTCGGCTGCCTCGAGTCGCCGTTTGCGGAACCGGATCGTCTTCAACAGCGCGACGTAGGTGTCGTAGCCCTGAGCGCTGGTGGCTGGATCCTTCAGCGCATTCGCGGCCGCCTCCCAGCGGATGGGTTCGAACCAGCGGAGCATCACGCCGCTGGGCTCGACGACCGCGGCATACAGTGCACCGGCTTCGGCGTGGCGCTTCCCTTTGGACAGGATTCTTGCCAACTCGATGTGCGCCATGGGAATCCAGGGATCGGCGGACCCACCGTCGATGAGAGAGCGTAGTTCCTCTTCGCCGCCCTGGGGATCGCCACCGGCGGCGCGGCATCGGGCAGAACGAACGCGGGCGTAGCCCGCCAAGGGACCTCCCGCTTCGGCGCACTGGTCGAACGCACGGGTTGCGTCGCCGAGCCGACGCCGCTGTTCGGCGGCGTGGCCGGCAAGGTAGTCGTCGGAGCCGGGCATTGGATCGGCCCAAGCGCTGACGGTCAACGCGATGCCAAGCAGACAGGCTGCGAAAGGATGAAAGGATCTCACGAACCAACATACCGCGTGTGTGCGCTTGGGACGCACACCCGCGCCTCGTTCACGTTCACTCAACGGTCTATTTCGGCACCTTGACCGGCTTGCCTGAGGCGGCCGACTTCCACGCCGCTTCGGTCACTTCGATGGTGCGGAGGCCACATTCGGGCGGCGTCTGGGGGACGTCCTTGCCTAGAATGGCGTCAATGAAATTGGCATCGGGGTCCTTGGAATACTTGGGCAACTTCACCTTGACCGGCTTGCCCGTGGCATCCTGGTGGATGAGCCCGAGGCCCTGACGCAGGTACAGCGCGCCTTTGGTACCGACAATGGAGTGATCCTCGTACCAACAGGGGGCGTTACCGATGACCGACATGCTGCCCAGAGCGCCATTCTCGAATTTCATGGCGAGGGTGGAGTTGATGTCGACCTCCGTCTTGAAGTTGTCCTGCTTGGCGAACACTTCGCTCACCTTCATCCCGGTCACCCACATGACGATATCGATGAGATGGCTGCCGGAGTCGTTGATCTGACCGCCGCCCGATTCGGCGATCTTCTGGCGCCAGGTGCCTTTGGTGGCGCGGAGCCATTCCTGGGACTGAATGGCCTGGACGTACTGCACTTTACCCAGTTTTCCGCTGGCGATGACGTCGCGCATGTACCGGAACTGGGGTTCGAAATGCCGCTGGTACGAGATCATCAAGACCCGTTTGGTTGCCTTGGCCTTCTTGATGAGCGCCTTGGCCCGCCGGATGGTACAGGTCATGGGCTTCTCGCTGAGGACGTGCAGTCCTTTGCCCAGCGCGGTCATGCTCTGCTCATAGTGGACGGTATGGGGCGACAGGATGAGGACCGCGTCCAGGTCCTCGTTCTTCAGCATGTCGCGGTAGTCTTTGTAGGTGGGCAGTGCGTCGGACCCCTCACACCGCTCGTAGAAGTGTTTGAGCGATTTCTTGCTGGGATCGTTCAACGCCACGACCTGGGCCTTCCGTGTCGCATGCAGCCGGTGATAGTGCCCCGCGGAGATCCCCCCCGCACCGATGAAGCCGATTCGAATCTTCTTCGCCATGGCGTTTCTCCTTACGCTGATGGTCCAATCTGTCGTCGACATCCGCCGCATGGTAGCAGCAGCCCGGATCGAGGTCAACGGTTCAAGCGCCCTATCAGCGGGCACGATCCGCAGCCGACGGAGGCCCCGGTTTCGGGGAGCGGCATCCTGGCCCACGGAAGCCACTTTACGCATGGCGTCGCGCTGCCTATAATGGGCGCGGAGTTATTGCTTGGTGTGACGGTGTGTAGTGTCTCATAGTCTTCTTGAAGGGGGTTCTGACCCATGTCCCAAGAACAGCGATCAGAGAAGCTTGGCAGCGAGCTGGTCAAGCGCGACCTCATCAGTCGCGAAGACTTGGACGCTGCCAGGAAACGGGAGAAGTCGAGCGGGATTCCGTGGTACCGCCAACTCCTTCAGTTGAAGAAGGTCAATTTCGGTCCGCTGGAGGATATGCTCCGGTACGAGTTCCATACGCAGTCGGACCGGTCCGAGCATCAGGCTCTCGGCAACATGCTGGTGAAACTGCAGGCAATCACGAAAGAGCAACTCACCGAAGCACTAGCTCTGCAGAAGCGGAATGGCCGACTGCTTGGCGACATTCTCTTGGAACGCGGACTGGTTACCCGGCGCGTCATTGGAATCGCATTGAGCAAGCAGTATGGCATCGAATTCGCGGAACTTGCCGAGACGCCGAGTGACAAGAAAGCCCTGGACACCGTGCCCGAGAGCATTGCTCGGAGAAACAACTTCATCCCCGTCCGCCTTCAGGGGGACCGCCTCACGGTACTTATCGCGAACCCGCAACTGGCCAAGGGCCTCGGCGACGTAGGCATTATCCTGGGCAAACGAATCCACGCGATGCTGACCAGTGTGGACAGCGTCCGCGAGGAGTTGGCGGCACGATACCGGGGTGTGACGCCGCGCACGAGGCCGGGGCCAGCCAAGGGGAAGGCTGAAACGGAAGAGAAAGCGCCGCCCAGTAAGAGAGCCTCCAAGAAGACTGCAAGCACCCGCGCCAAGCGCGGCAACGATAAGGAAGGTACTGCCGTGGCTAAGAAAGAGAACACCTCCAAAGCAACCGCACAGAAGAAGGACAGCAACCGGTTCGAAGAGATCGCGCGTCAGGCATCGGGAATGCCAGTGATCAAGCTTGTCTCGACCATTATCGAGGGTGCGGCAAATTCGGGCGCTACGGACATCCATCTGGATCCTCAGGAGCCTGAGATGCGGGTTCGGTACCGCATCGACGGCATTCTCCACGACGTGTTGAGCATCTCGCCCGACATTGAGAATGCGGTCATTTCGCGCATCAAGATCATGGCCGACCTGGATATCACCGAGACGCGGCACCCGCAGGACGGACACATCAGCCTGGAGATCGGGGAGGTCGAGTTCGACATCCGCGTCGCTACGATGCCCACGTTCCTCGGAGAACGAGTCGTGCTCAGGATGCTGGACCAAACGGCGGTTCTCTCCGGCATCAAGGACCTGGGACTCGAGAAAGACGACGAGGGCAA
>JAAEQP010001311.1 GCA_024231375.1 bacterium
GAACCAGATTCTTCGCTTCGCTCAGAATGACGGGAATGGGGCAGTCTGACCCTTCGAGCTACGGCGGGAGGCCCCGCTCGCGGTCTTCTCTCCGATTCGTGCCTATTCCCATCCCATTCCTGGCATCCATGTTGAGGTTGACGGCCCCCCCCAAGCTGTGCTACACCAATCTTTGACCAATCTTCTCCCTAAAATGACGCATTAGGCAAGTTCCGAATGCGAGGGAGGAGTCCCTGGCGCGCGCCCACAGGCAACTCAACAGACAGGGGGGATTCACGATGACGGAAACACCGGACGCCGCGAAAGAGAAGGTCATCTACAACTGCCACACCCACATCTTCACTCACGAGAACATCCCCGACGACTTCTGCCCAGCTCGCCTGGTACCCATCGCGAGGGTGGGTCCCGTTCGGTGGGCGCTCAGGGGGATACTGAAGGTAGCGGTGCCATGGCGGAAGAAGGACATGCTCAACCGCTACGCGGCCTTCGTCAAGCAAGCATACGTGAAGGGGCAGCGGAAGAGCTTCGAGACGTTGGCTGGCTACTACCCGGAGGAGACGAAGTTCGTCGTGCTGCCCATGGACATGGCGTGTATGGCCGCCGGCAAGGTCAAAGAAGATATCGACGAACAGCACGACGAGCTCGCAAAACTGTCACGCGACCCGGTATTCGGACATAAGGTGCTCCCCTTCGCCCACGTCGAGCCGAGACGAACCGGCGCTCTCGACAGGCTGAAACCCTTGGTTGAGGACCACGATTTTCGGGGCGTGAAGATATATCCACCCCTAGGCTATCTCCCCAGCCACCCAACCCTCATGGACGAGATCTACCCCTACATGATCGACAACAATCTACCCCTTATGGCCCATTGCTCGCCCGGAGTCGTGTTCAACCATGATATGGGACGCAAGAAGGCCAACGCCCTGGCACATCCGGACGGATATTGCGAGGTCATGAAGCAATTCCCCAAACTGAGGGTCTGCCTCGGCCACTTCGGAGGGTCGGGCGAATGGAAGAGACACACGGACAAGCCGAAGGATCCTAAGAATCCCACGTGGTTGACCAAGATAAGGGAACTCATGAAGAGCGGCGAGTACCCTAATCTCTATGCGGACATTTCGTTCACAGTCTTCAACTTCCAGGAGAACGTCCCCCTCCTGGGCTTGCTCCTGGAGGACTCCGACATCAGGGGTCGCGTGCTGTTCGGCTCCGACTTCTTCATGGTCGAGACCCAGAAATACTCCGAGCGGCGCTTGTCCACCGATCTGCGGTTTGCGTTGGGTGAGGATAAGTTCTGGCTGATCGCAAACGAGAACCCCGTGAAATATCTTGGGAGACCGTAGTCCGAACAGCGCTTCGGGCACACGGAAGCAGGAGGGCACATGAAGACTTATCGCAGCATATGCGCGCTATTGGCGGTTGTCTCTGTCGGTCTCTTCGTGGGGTGGCTTGTAGGAGTGAGCGCTTCCCCGGTGGTCTCAACAGTCCTCCCCCTCGTGTTCTCGCTTCTGGGCGGATTGGGCCTCGGCTACGCCGCTGTTCTGAGCCGCTTGAAAGCTGCGAATGACAAGATCGAGGCCCTCGGGAAAGGGATCCCTGCGAACACGCAAGGGGCACCTGACTCCGAGCCTCTGCATGTCGACTATCCCTCGATTCTGTGGTCAGTGGCGGTGACCGTGTTCTGTGTTGCCTGCTATTGGGGAATCCAGGAGGGGATCGAGGACAGAATCCCTCCGTATCCTCCGCTTCAGAAATGGCTTCCGGAAGACCATGACCTCACGCCGGGCGAGATGGCCGACGCCCATTGTCTCAGGCTCACACTGCAAGCGAAGCAAGTCGATGCGGCGACCGCATCCAACATCTTTCGCGACGTAGTCGTCGCCCTGATCGAGCCGCCCAAGACAGAAGACGGAGACAGCTTCAGTAGAGAGCGTAGCGCGCTCATGACCGAGGCCGTGGAGAAGTTCAGAGACGGTGCCGTCGATAGGAAGATCGTGCCCCGCATTCCTGCGGCTCCGTGACGCCCATAAGATTGCGCAGAGCGTTGAGCCCCTCCGCGCTCTGCGTGCAAGCCTCCTCCCAGCCCGTCATCCTGAGCAACGCGAACGATCTCGCACTCCGGGATAGTCGCCGGGAGAACCAGATTCTTCGCTTCGCTCAGAATGACGGGAATGGAGCAGTCTGACCGTTCGAGCTACGGGCGAAGACCTCGCTTAGCCAGCCTCTCCCATTCGCGCCCATTCCCATCGCATTGGTGCGATTCGTGTTGCGGTTTGACCCTTTCCCAACGCCTGTGCTACACCAATCGTGTACGAATCGCCTATCCGCATTGACGTCGAGGGGGAAGCCGCCATGGCCGACCACGTTTGTCCCGTGTGGGTCGGACACCTGCTGGCGTGTCCGCTGAGGAAATTCCTTCAGAACCCGAAAACTCTCCTCGGCCCCCACGTGCGCGAAGGTATGACGGCCCTCGACATTGGGTCCGCCATGGGATTCTTCAGCCTGCCCATGGCCAACATGGTCGGCCCCGACGGGAAGGTCGTCTGCATCGACATGCAAGAGAAGATGCTCACGTCGCTCCAACGGCGCGCACGTAGGGCCGGACTGCTGGACCGAATTGAAACCCGCACGTGCCAACAGGATTCCCTGTGCATCGACGACCTGTCCGGCACCGTCGAGGTAGCACTCGCCTCGGCCGTCATCCACGAAGTCCCCGACCCCGCCGCCCTGTTTCGCCAAGTTTTCGACGCGCTCAAACCCGGCGGCACGTTTCTAGTCACCGAACCAAAGGGGCACGTGACGGTAGACGATTTCGCAGGCACCATTGCCCTTGCCGAAGAGGCGGAGTTCGCCGTGGTGGAGGCGTCGCGAACGTTCTCTAGTCACAGCGTGGTGTTGCGGAAGGTTGAGTAGGGCGTGCAGGGAGCATCCATGCAGGAGAGACGCATGACGGTCAACGGCGTCGTCGTTCCGCACGAAGCAAGCGTTGCGGACCTCGCGGCCATGCTCAAGCTCCCCCCGCCCGAGTGCTGGGCAGCCATGAAGGCCTTGGGCATCAAGTCAACACAGGAATCCCTCGACGTCTTGGCGGCACAGATCTCTTCGGACGATCCCTACGTCCGACGCGCCGCGTTGGAGGCCGTCGGGGACCACTCCGATGGTACCTGCCTTGAAGGGCAGGTACTGAAATGCTTCGATGACACCTCACAGCTTGTGGTGAGGCAGGCGTGCGCGACTGCGGCCACTCTCGGGCTGGCCAGCGGTCACGACCAGGTTGCCGCACTCCTTGAGGCCCCGTCGGAAGCGACACGATGCAAGGCTATCGCCGCCATTTCGGTGTTGTGGAAATCCAGTGACTTTGACATGCTCGTGAAACTGTACTGCAACGACCACGAGAATAGCGTCCGTAAGGACGCTGCGTGGGTCCTCTACGAGCATGTCACGTCGGATACCTGTCGCCGCCTCTTCGAACTCTATTGTGCCGACAGCATTCCGCGGCATAGAGGATGGGCGTGTGAGCTATGCGCGAGATTCAAGATGTCCGGGGTGGACGGCACCCTGGAACGGTTGACTCAAGACAGCGACGGTCATGTGCGTTCCGCTGCTCAGGCGGCATTGGATGGGTGAGGAACCAGATAGCGGACGTGGGACGTTGCCTGACCGCTTTCGCGGCATTGGCACGCCCGGCATCCCCACACTGAAGAAGGAGAAGGCTTTGGGCACTCTTGCCACGCTCCGGGGGACCGCATCCGGCGCAGTACTTGCCTGCGCATTCGCCATCGCATGCTCCGCACTCGCAGCCGACCTGGAGACCGAACCAGCCATGAAACCATCCAAAGACCTCCCCGTTCCCGGCGACGTCTTCCTCGTGGAGGGCCGCACGGCGTTCATCATTTCCCCTGCGCCGGCCGCAGACACCGCCACCCCGACACCGTGGGTGTGGTATGCGCCGACGCTGCCAGGGTTGCCGGGCAAGGAAGAAACGTGGATGGTTCGCAAGTTTCTGGATGCCGGGATAGCGGTGGCGGGTATCGACGTGGGCGAATCGTTCGGGAGTCCCAAGGGGCGGGCGCTGTATACGGCGTTCTACGAGGAACTTGTGGACCAGCGCGGGTTCTCCAAGACGCCGTGTCTGTTGGCGCGAAGCCGGGGCGGACTGATGCTGTACAACTGGGCCGTCGAACATCCCGCGTCCGTGGCATGCATCGCGGGCATCTACCCCGTGTGCAATCTCACCAGTTACCCCGGCCTCGAGCGGGCCTGCGGCGCGTACGACATGACGGCCCAGGAACTGGCGGATGCGCTCGCCGAACACAATCCCGTCGACCGCGTGAAGCCCTTGGCGAAAGCGCGTGTGCCGATTCTCCATATCCATGGGGACGTGGACACCATCGTGCCTATCGAAGCGAATTCGGCGAAGTTGGCGGACGAATACCGGCGGCACGGCGGCAAGATGAAGCTGACCGTCATGGAAGGGCAAGGGCACAACATGTGGCGGGGCTGGTTTCAGTGCCAGGAACTCGTCGATTTCGTGGTCAAACATGCGCGGGAGAAACGGCCCGAAGCCGACGATTGAAGAGAAGGGGATGTGGGGATTGATGGCGATGGCGACCGCTTCACAGCGGGAAAATCAATCTCACGCAGAGACACAGAGAAGAATGGGCCGAGGTGAAAGCCCCCGCGAACCTCCGCGCTCTCTACGCCTCTACGCCTCTGCATTGCCGACTTCTCCCTGTCCGTCATCCCGAGCAACGCGAAGGATCTCATCTCCCCTGTGACTATCTCTGAACGCGATCTCAATCATCCATGCCGTCAGTAGAATCCGTGGTAGAAAGGTCCTCTCTGCGCGCCTCCGCGCCCTCCGCGTCTCTGCGTTGAAGACTTCTCCCACCCGTCATGCTGAGCGAAGCGAAGCATCTCGCGCTCCAGGACAACCACCGGGCATGTGCGACTCTTCACCTTGTTCGGAATCACGGAACGGAGTCATCCTCTCGGATAGGCTTCGGCTATGCTGCTCCAAGAGATCGCATACGGCGGAACGGTCGCCATCGGCGCAGCTCGCGGGGCTCTTCGAGCGATCAGGACCCCTGTTCCTGGAGGTTACGGATGGTGTCGAGACTCTTGGAGGCGGTGGCATCGAGGTTCTCCATAGAGCCGCCGCCGCGCAGGGGAGAGCACATTTCGTACGCCACGTATCCGTCGAATCCTCCGTCCTTGAGACCGGCGCAAAACGCGGTGAGATCGACGAACCCGTCTCCCAGAGGCACGGCACGTACCATGTCGGCCAGTTCGCGGTAATTAACCAGCCCCGGCATGTAGGCGAATCGCTTGAGCCGGACGTAGTCGGCAAAGGTCGTTTGCACCATATGGGGAGCCAGGGTCTTGGCGCATTCGTAGAGGTCGTCGCCGTGCAACGCGGGCGACCAGGGGTCGAACATGGCCCGGCAGTTCGGGTGGCCCACGTCGTGGAGGAATTCCAGATAGCTGTCCGTGCCGACGCCGATGTCGTGGTGGTTCTGAAGGCCCAACACGATGCCGTAGTCGTTGGCGACGGCGGCGCATTCGCGAACGGCCGTCACGCACTTGGTCCAGTCGCCGTGGTACGAATCCGGGTCGGTCGTGTAACCCGTGAATACGCGTAAGATGGATGCGCCGAGGTTGCGTCCCAACCGCGCCAAGTCCCGAACGTAGGCCACCTGCATCTCGACAAAGGGCACCTCCGCGGCCGTTCTGCCCGCCGTGAAATCCGTGTACCCCGCGACGGTCGCGATCTCCACACCCGCGGACTCGGCCGCGCCGCGCAGTTCGGCGACCTCTTCGTCCGTCGCATCGAGGATGGACAGGTGCGGCCGCTTGCCCATGAGTTCCACGGCGGCGTAGCCCAATGCACCCGCCTTCCGGATGAAATCCGGAAGCGTCAGGTATTCCTGCCCCCACAATCCTGCGTAGCTAACGGAAAACAGCGTCGGCGTCATGGGACGAACCCTCCGATGGTGATTGCCACTACCGCAAACGCGTCCACATGTAGATGGGGTGCTCCCTCAAGTCGAAATCGTGTGAAACCATCCCTCAACCTCCACTGGACGGAACTGTACGAGGTCTACTCGGACTCTGCGCGCTCCTCCTTCTTCGCTGGGATCCGGGGCAGTTCCAGCGAGGAAGGACACTCGGTCGAGCGATGCACCGTGACGGTCGGCACGAGGTTGTCCTCGGCGCCGGGGTCGTTCTTCGGGCTCAGTTTTGGGTGCAACACAAACGTGGGGTAATCGGCGCAGGCAATGGAGACGCGTACCCGGTGGCCCTTGCGGAAGACCCACGAAGTGGGCGCGAAATCGATGACCAGTTCAATCACGGCGCCGTCCGCGAACGGGGCGTCGACGTGGTCGTCTTCCTCATATCCGTGCCACGGAAGATCCGGTAGCACTTCGATTCCCTTCGAACCCCCATGAATCATGCGATCATTGTCCCGAAGCCCGTGGAAGTCCGCGCGTAGCCCGCCTTCGGAGACCAGAATCGAACCGCCGGTTTCGCCGACATCCTCCAGGAACACGAAGAAGTCCCCGGAGTCTTCCGTGGAGGCTACGGACAGCCGAATCACCGGATGACCGGTGACCTCCATGTCTTCAGCCATGGGCGGGGACGTATAGACGAGGCATTGTTCGTTCTTGTCGGTCCGAATGGGCACCGTATCGGGCGACTCCATCCCGATCCCTTTCCACCGGTTGCCGTCATTCGATCCGTAGCTGGAGTCGTGTGTGAAATCGGCGGTGTAATCGTCGGAGCCGTCGGGGCCGCGTTGGCGGGTAAGCCCGTGGCCCTCATTCATGTAATAGGTGACCCTTTCCTCGCGTGCCAAGGGCCATTCATTTTCGAAACGCCAGCCTTTCCCGTTCATCACGTAGAGGAGAATGGGCGGCTCTTTGTCGTAGCCGTTCTCGATTCCCTTGAGATGTCGGTCGAAGAAACGCAGGTGCTCCGTGAGCGACATCTGGAGCACCTTGCCCGGCTCATACCCGAAGCGGGACCAGAAGGGGCCCGTGTTGAAGTCATGGTACGAGGGTGGCATGAGCATCTTGGAGCGGTTCGTCGCCCGCATGGTGGAGAACAGTTCCGTTGTGCCGCGGGTGAACCCGTCGAACCAGCCGCCCACGTGCAGCACGGGGATACCCGACTCCATCGTACCGGCCACGAAGCCGCTGGGGCTCATGTCGTACATGGTGTAGCCGAGAGGGCTTTCCACATCGGCGAAGTGGATCTTCGAGGCCCATTCCATGTAGTTGTGATTGCCCTCGTGGTGGGCGAGCGTGGCGTTGAAGTAGACATGTTTGCGCTCGTTCCCGTCACGGTACTTCGGCGGGAAGCCGTCGTCAAGGAAGTCGCCGCTCCCGTCCTGGTCCACGGGGATTTCGTCGGCCCATTCGCCGTCGCCGTCCTCATCTTCGGCGGGCTTCGTCGGTAGAATGCCATACTGCGGGAGGTGGCGGTTATGCAGGATAAGGTCCATGTAGCTGCTGAACATCTCGAAGAACCCTGCGAGGAACACGCCGCCGGGTGCGACTTCACCCGTGTAGCCGTCAAGGGGAATCACCCCCGGGGCAATGCACTTGAGCGCTTCGGGTCGGCGCGACGCCGTCGCCAACTGCGACCAGCCGAGGTACGAATCGCCCATCATGCCCACGTGGCCGTCGCACCACGCCTGGCCGGCGATCCAGTCGACGAGTACCTTGCCGTCGTCGGCAAGTTGCGGCATGAAATCCTGTAGCCATCCCGTGGACGCGCCCGTGCCGCGCATGTCGGCGACGACCATGGCATACCCGTGCGGCAGGAAGAAACGCCCGCGCTCGGACCGTCCGAGATCGCCTATCTCACCGGTTTCCGGGTTGACGTTCGACCGACAGTACGGCGTGTACATGAGAATCACGGGGAACGGGCCGTCACTTGGGCCGTCCGTCGGGATGAACACGTCTGCCGCCAGCTTCTCGCCATCCGGCATGGGCACATACGCTGAACTCGTCGAGTGGCTCGCGTAATCGGCGCCACTGTAGCCCTCGTACTCGAAGGGCTCGCTGACCCTGATTTCCTGTGCACCGGCGAGGGCCATGCCGACGAGGGCCATTCCCAGAATGACATACTTCACGATGCGACTCCTGCTAACTGATGACCTCGGGTAGGCCAGTTGTCGACCGATGAACCGGAAAGAACGCGCACTCCATCATCGCGTAGCAAGACGTTCCACCGGTTCCGCAGTTCGCTTCAGGTAGTGCCCCCGGCTCAAGAGGACCGTAGTCGAGATAGTCGAGATCCTCCATATGAACCCACCGGCGACCACCGCCCGTAGGACGAATGCATTATGAATGTGGGTATCAGTGCGGTCAACCCGTCGTTCGTCCCTGTTGGCGGCCCGTGAAACCTCCCACAGCCACTGTCTGCATGCTTCGTGGGCGCAATCTATGCGTTGACGTGGTTGGGTATGAGCTTGTACAGTAGTAGTTGTACACGGGGCCGGTAGCGTCTGGCCCATAGGGGAGCGGACGAAGTTAACAGCAATCCTGCAAGGGGGACGCATGAACACTCGAAATCTGGCTGTCCTGGTGGCGGTGGTGATTGTTGTGGCTGCGGGGATTGGAATCTGGCGGATGCAACCTGACGCGTCTGGTCCGCCTGACGTGGGGCCCAATCCACCGGTCGATGCGCCGGTTGCGCCGACGCCTGCGCCCCCAGCCGCGCCCGTCGTAGAACCCGAACCGGCCGATCCCCCTGAACCCGCACCGGAACCCGTAGCTGAAGCGCCTGCCGAAACGCCCTCGGGCATGCCGGACTTCACAACGGAGACACTCACGGGGACGGCATGGAAGATGGAGTTGGGACCCAACGCGGTGGTGAGCGTCGAGTTCGCGGCCGACGGTCAGTGGCTCGTAGACGGACGTCCGCGGGCCAAATGGGAGATCGTCGGCAATCGCGTCCGCATGTACGACGACAAGGGCGAGGAGCATTTCGTGAACATCAAGGGGCACACGCTTCTCTTCAACGAGATAGAAATCCCTCGCGCGAAGTAGCATCGACCGCAAACGCTTCGGGCCGTGTCCGGTACAGATTCGATCGGACGCGGCACGCGCGGGCCTGCCGGAGCCTGTCCTACACCAGGTGTGCCACCCACAACACTGTTGTGGGTGTCTTCAGGTTACGGGACGGTCACCCATCGTGAATCCGGACACACACACCTGGCGAGAACACGCAACCACGACGGCCCGGCTAAGTGCGATCCCCGACGGGGTTCTTCTTGCCGTTCCCATCCAAAAATGGCATGCTCTAAGATGGTCCCAGAAACCTGTAGCATTCAGCGAAAGGTGACCGGATCGTTAGGGGGAGACCATGAATCGCAGACAATTCGTGACGGCGGCGGGGATCGGAGCAATGGCGACCGCGGCGGGGTTGAGTGCATCCTCCTCTTCGGCACAGGCGGCGCCCGGTGCAGGGGCGCGCAAGCCCAACGTCATCATTGTCATGACGGACGACCAGGGGTATGGCGACTTGGGCTGCCTCGGCAACGACGTCATCCAAACGCCGAACCTGGACGCGCTGCACGGCGAGAGCGTGTTTCTCGACAACTTCCATGTGAATCCTACATGTGCCCCCACGCGCGCGGGATTGATGACGGGGCGCTACTCCATCCGCACGGGCATCTGGCACACCATCATGGGCCGGTCGCTGCTCCGGGCCGACGAAGTGACCATGGCGGACGTGTTTTCAGCGAACGGGTACGCGACCGCCATGTTTGGCAAATGGCATCTGGGCGACAACTATCCGTACCGGCCCGAGGATCGCGGATTTCAGCACGTGCTGGCGCACGGCGGCGGCGGCGTTGGGCAGATGCCCGACTACTGGGGCAATACCTACACGGACGACACGTACTTCCGCAACGGGAAACCGGTCAAGTGCGAGGGGTACTGTACGGACGTGTGGTTCGACAATGCCATTTCCTACATCAAGGCCCACAAGGATCGGCCCTTCTTCGTCTACGTCCCGACGAATGCCCCTCACGGTCCCTTCAACGTGCCGGACAAGTACCGCGAGCTCTATGAGAACAAGGACGTGCCCAACGCGGCGTTCTATGGGATGGTAACCAACATCGACGAGAATATGGGGCGTCTCGTGGCGACCCTCGACGAGGAGGGACTCGCGGACGACACCATTCTCATCTTCCTGACCGACAACGGCACCTCGGGCGGCGTGCAGACCGACAGACAACTGTTCGTCAACAAGGGATCCAACGGCGGCATGCGCGGACGGAAAGGTACCCCCTACGACGGCGGGCACCGGGTGCCGTGTTTCGTCCGTTGGCCCGGCGGTGGATTGACCGGGCCGCGTACCATAGACCGGATGACCGCCCATCTCGACATGCTCCCGACCCTCATCGACCTGTGCCAAATGAAGGGGCCCGATGGGGTGAACTTCGACGGGCGGAGTGTTGTGCCTCTGCTTCGAGGCGAGGCGGATGCGTGGCAAGACCGGACCCTGTGTGTGGACCAACAGCGCATCGATCAACCGGAGAAGTGGCGCAACAGCGTGGTGATGACCGAGCGGTGGCGGCTCCTTGGCCAGGACAGGCTCTACGACATGGAGGCGGACCCCGGACAGGCAACCAACGTAGCCGAGGATCATCCAGAGACCGCTGAGCAACTGCGGGCCGCGTATGAAGCATGGTGGAACGACGTTTCGGTGCGGTTCGACGAATATTGTCCCATCGTGATCGGGCACGACGCGGAGAACCCGACGCGCCTGAACGCCATGGACTGGCATGGACCCAATGTGCCGTGGAACCAACCCCACATTCTCGAAGGCAAGCCCTGGAACGGGTTCTGGGCCGTGGACGTTGCCCAGGCTGGCACGTACGAGTTCGCCTTGCGGCGTTGGCCTGCCGAAGCGGACACGGCCATCCGAGACGCCGCGCCGGGCGGAACCGCACTGCCCATCACCCATGCGCGCATCCGCGTGGGCGACCTGGAGCGCAGCGGCGTCGTGGAGGAGAGCGCTGTCGACGTGGTCTTCACCGTTCCGCTCGAAGAGGGCGAGACCCAAGTGCAGACGTGGTTCACCACGGACGGCGAAGAGACCCGTGGCGCCTACTACGTGTACGTGACCCGGACCGGGTGACGGCTAGGTTATCGAGTCCAGCGCCTGCTGCAATCGGGCGCGCGCTTCTTCGGCCTCGGGGATCTTGAGGCCCCGGGGCACGGGACGCAGTTCCGCGGGGTCCTTGGGAATGTCGAACAGCCGCCCGTCGTCGTAGAGTTTCCAGCGCTTGTCGCGCATGAACCGCGCCCGTTTTCGGTCGCCCCAGCGGGGATCGTAGTGGCAGAACACCCAGTCGCGCGGATTGCCCACCTCGCCCCGGAGTTGCGGCAGAAAGCTCTGCCCGTCGACGACACGCCCCGGCGGGAATCGCATCCCGACCATGTCGGCGAATGTCGGCACGAAGTCGCTGAAGTCCACCAAGTCGTCGCACACCCGTCCTGAAGGAACCGCCCCCGGCCAGTTCGCGATGAGCGGCACGTGGGTGCCTGTGTCCAGGGGCAACCCTTTGCCGCCATGCACGACCTGTCCGTTGGTCATGCGGGACGTAATGGACTTGTGCGTTCCGTTGTCGCCAGTGAACAGGACCAAGGTGTCGTCCCGGAGTCCGAGACGGTCCAGGCTCGCCACGATTCGCCCCACCACCTTGTCCATGTAGCCGACCATGTCGCGGAAGTGGCGTTTGTCCTTCCTGTCGCGCCGCCCCTTCCAACCGCGCGAATCGGGCGTGGGCACAAACGGGTCGTGGACCAGGCACATGGGGTAGTAGACGAAGAAGGGCCGGTCCTGGTTGCGTTCGATGAAGTCGACGGCGAATTGGCCGAAGACGTCGGGGCCGTACTGGTCTTTGAGCGTTTCCAGGGGACGGCCTTTCTGACTCACCACGGGATCGGCGTAGCGCTCGCCGCGCTCTTTGATCTGCCAGAGGCAGTAGTCGTCGAATCCGGCCTGCTCCGGGGTGGCACCTCTGCCCTCCCATCCTTCCTGGCGGCCGTACAACTGCCACTTGCCGGTGACGCAGGTCGTGTACCCCGCGCGCTTCAGCATGTGGCCAAAGGTGCGCTCGGCGGGGCTCAACACGCCGAAGGCCTGGTAGTTCCGTTGGTTGTAGCGGCCCGTCATAATCTGCACGCGCGACGGGGTACACAAGGGCTGCGAATAGCAGTGGTCGAACCGCATGCCGGTGGCCGCGAGTCCGTCCAACACGGGCGTGCGGTAGGTCGAACTGCCGTTGCATCCGAGGCATTCGTAACCTAGGTCGTCGGCCATGATGAGGACGATGTTCGGCCTGCGCCGCGTCTTGATCGGAGCCCCCGTGGTGCAGGCCGTGGCCGCCGAACCCAGCATGGCTGCTCGAAGGAAGTCGCGTCGTCGCATGGCTCGCCTCCTGTCCGTGTTGTCCACCCGGTGGCATGGTAGCATGCCTACGTGATAGTCTCATCTCTTCGGCGTCCGCGAGGGACGCGGTTTCGAGAAGGAAAGCCCCGCCATGCATTTGAAGCGCGTCGTCCTGCATCAAGACCTGTATCCGACCCACGACCACTATCCCTTCAACCTGGACCTGTTCCAGCAGACCCGTGAACTCGCGTTCACCACGCCCGTGACCTTCTTCGTCGGCGAGAACGGCACGGGCAAATCGACGCTGCTGAAGGCCTTGGCACGACGGTGTGGCGCCCACATCTGGGAGTCCGAAGACCGGCTCCGCTACAAATACAACCCCTACGAGAACAAGCTGTCCCGGGCGTTGAGCGTGGAATGGACCGATGGGATTGTGCCTGGGTCGTTTTTCGCGTCCCAGATCTTCCAGAACTTCGCCGAGAACCTCGACGAGTGGGCCGTCACCGATCCGGCTACCTTGAAGCATTTCGGTGGGCAATCGCTGCTGACCCAGTCCCACGGTCAGTCGCTGATGGCGTTCTTCCGCAATCGGTACAAGGTCCGCGGCATCTACTTCGTGGACGAACCCGAGACCGCCTTGTCGCCTCAGACGCAACTCGAACTGCTGCGACTGTTGGCAGCCATGGGTGAAACCGGTCAGGCCCAGTTCATCATCGCCTCCCATTCCCCGATTCTGATTTCGTGCCCCGGTGCGGTGCTGTACACCTTCAACGCGCCGACCGTGGAGACCATCGGCTACGAGGACACGACACATTACCAAGTCTACCGCGATTTCATGGCGAATCCGCAGGCCTTTGCGGAGGGACAAGGCGAGTAACCAACCGCCGCACCGTCTCCCCCACCCTACTTCATGGCGTCTCGGGGAGCCGCTCTGAGCGGCCAGCACCGTAGAG
The DNA here is from genome assembly GCA_024231375.1 of bacterium. Next base: position 13,365 of record JAAEQP010001311.1, read on the forward strand.
CACTAAAGGCTATTCGTCCTCCATTGTGACGACCACTTTGCGCGAAGGCTGGTCCGCGTCCTCAAGCAACGCAAACGCGTCCTCGGCGCGGTCCAGGGGAATCGTGTGGCTGACCAGCGGCGCAAGGTCGTAGCGTCCGGCCGCCACGCTTGCGATCAGGTCTTCCCACACGCCGGGGCTCGAATGACTGCCCACCAATACGGTTTCCTTCTCGGACAGGTCGTCGGCGTCGATGGCGGATCGCTGTCCGCCGCTCAGGCCTACCACGGAGACTGTGGCCAGGGGCGCGGCCAGTTCCAGCGCAAGGGGGACAGTGTTGGCCGTGCCGGCTGTGGCGACGACGATGGCGTCCAGTCCCACGCCGTCGGTGAATGCGCGCACCGCGGCGGCGGTGTCCTCGGTGCGTGCGTCGATGGCGAGAGTCGCGCCGACGTCGCGGGCGGCCGCCAGGCGGTCGGCACGGAGTTCGATGAGACACGACTTGGCCGCGCCCGACAGGTTGAGGGTCATGAGCGCGCCGAGTCCTATGGTGCCGCCGCCGATGACGCCGACGGTTCTGCCGAACACGGGTCCGCACTTGCGCGCCGCCACGCACCCGACCGCGACGGGTTCGATTAGCGCGCCGTGTAGCAGCGACACGGATTCGGGCAAGGGATGGACGGCTTTCGCGGGCACGGACACGTAGTCGGCCATGGCGCCGTTGGAGAAGGACAGGCGGTGTTGGCACACGCTGTAGTGGCCGGCTTTGCAGTAGGCGCAGTCGCCGCATCCGATGGTGCATTCCGCCACCACGCGGTCGCCTACGGCCAGCGCGTCGACGCCTTTGCCCAGTGCGGTCACGGTGCCGGACAACTCATGGCCCGGGTATTTAGGATAGGCGTCGCGGCCCCAGATGGTCTCGCCGCGGTAGAACATGGTGTCCGTTCCGCAGATGCCGCAGTGGTGAATGCGGATGAGGGCCTCACCCGGTTTCGGTGTGGGCCGTGCCACCTCGCGCAGTTCCAGCGTGCCGGGTTGTGTCAATACCAGTTGCCGCATCGTGTCCACGGATTGGCTCCTCGTTGCCTGTGCGATCTACACGTAGCCCATCTCGGATTCGGTCTCGGCGAGGGCTTCCTCGAAGATGTCGAGGCCCTTCATGGCCAGTTCCTCCGACATGCATAGGGGCGGCGCGAATCGCAGGTTGGCCTTGGGCGTGATGGTGAGCATGCCCTTGTTCAGCATCTTCAGGAAGACCTGCTTGCCTTCCTCGTTGGCGAGTTCCTTCGTGGCGCGGTCCTTCACCAACTCGACCGTCATGAGGTATCCCTTGCCGCGCACGTCGCCGATGAGGGGATGCGATTCCTTCATGGTTTCGAGGCGTCCCAGCAGCTTCTCGCCCACGGTCGCGGCATGGTCGATGTAGCCCTCTTCTTCGAGGACCTGGATGTTGGCCAAGGTCGCCGCGCACGCCATGGGGTTTCCGCCGAAACTGGTCGACCCGCCGCTGGCCTTCGCGAAGGGTTGGCTCTCGATGATCTCGTCCGTCGAAATCAGCGCGCCCACGGGGAACCCGGATCCCATCCCCTTGCCCATGAGCAAGATATCGGGCTCGACGCCAAAGTGCTCGATGGCGAACCACTTGCCCGTGCGTCCGAAGCCGGTGAGGATCTCGTCGATGATGAGCAGACAACCGCGGCGTTTGCACAGGGCGTGCAGTTTGGGGAAGAAGTCCGCGGGGGGCACGATGGTGCCGCCTGCGCCCTGGA
>JAAEQP010001312.1 GCA_024231375.1 bacterium
ACCGGTCGGCCCAGCCGCTGGCAACATCGGGATTCGTCGTCCGGCCCGGCCGTGGCGCCGGAAGAACAAGAAAGGCGCCGCTCCAAGCGGCGCCTTTCACCCTCACCGTACACGCACGGAAAGGGGGAACTGGTCACGGAATCTCTATGGATAGGTCTACGCTGGCCCTGCAGCCATCAGGCGACCTTGGTCTCTCCGCCAAGTTGTTTCAGTACCTTCACCATAAGCGGGTTGGTATCGGCCGAACCAGCCCACCTGATCGGCACCCGGCGGTGCCTCGCCGTATCGTCCATCGCGGCGTCGTCAATGAGTTCTGCGCTATCGAATCTCCGGGTGCACTCTGTCATCTCTCAAAACCTTCCCAGTCGGTACGTGTTGGGGTCCTGCCAATAGGACGCAATGTCCGTGCCAAGACACGAAAACGCCATCAAGAAGGCAGTAACTGTCTGTTCGCGTTTGCGTTACGAGAGCAAGACGGACTCGGGAAGCCCTTCCTCAGACCGACCCAAATCGTACATTCTCGTACGTTCCCGACCTCATGCGCACATTTCTGAAACTGTCACCTGTAGAAGTCCTGACCAATTTCCCCTTCCGGTGTCACCGTCCACCGGGGTATACTGCCGCCTCAGGGGGTCGGCGGACTCGCATCCGCCGACCGGGGGATGCCGAGTCTTTCCGCGAAAGGGAGAAGCGCGGTGGAGTGGCAGATTGCCGTCTACACGTTGCCATCGGTCGTCATCGCAGGTGTCGCTGCCGTTCTGTTCGCGTATCTGTTGTTCAAGAGAGACAGGCCTGGTGTCACATACCTTCTCGTCCTGACCGGCGCTGTCGCGCTCTGGACCACATTCAACGCATGTGAGCAGTTGACGCCCGGGATGGGTCTTCGCATTGTGTGGGCCAAGATCCAGTACTTCAGCATCACCACCATCCCCGTGGCGTGGCTGGGATTCGCCCTGCATCAAACCGGACGCAAACAGTGGCTGACGCCCCGGGTATTCGGCGCCCTGGGTGTTGTGCCGGCCCTGATTCTCGTGATGGTGTGGACCAACGGATTCCACGGCCTCGTTTGGTCCAGGACCGATCTCGACACCAGCTCGGTGCCGCCCATCGTGGTTTGGGAGCATGGGGCAGCGTTCTTCATCCATGTCGCCTACGCCTACACACTGGTGCTGCTGGGCACCGTCCTCCTCATCGCATCCTTCCCGCGCGGGTTCAGGGTCTATCGCCGGCAAGCCTTGGTGTTGCTCATCGCCGCCGTCGCCCCCCTGCTGGCCAACGCCGGCTACGTCTTCGACCTTGAGTTTCTCCCGGCCAAGGACCTCACGCCCCTCTCGTTTGTGATCTCTCTCGTGCTGTTGACCTGGAGCCTCTTCCATCTGAGGCTGCTCGACATCGCGCCCCTGGCCTACGAAACCGTGTTCCAGGGCATCGGCGACGGCGTCATCGTGGCGGATACCGAGGGGTGCGTGCTCATCGCCAACGCCACGGCCGCCCAACAGCTTGAGGCCGGAGCGGCAGGTCTCGCTGGAAGCCCCGTACACCAACTCATCCCCGAACTCCCGGATCTCTCTCCTTCCCCTGGCGGCGTCATCCACCTGGAAACCTCGACCGAGTCCGCTCAAGGGCGGCGGTTCTTCGACGTACGCGTCTGGCCTCTGCGTCACGGCGTTCACAGCACCATTGGCCACGTCATCATCCTCCACGACACGACGAAGCGAAAGAGATCCGAGCGCGCGCTACGCGAGAGCGAGGAGCGATTCCGCAATCTGGCCGAAAACGTGCCCGGTGTTATCTACCTCTGCCGGAATGATGCGCGCTGGACCATGCTCTATCTCAACGACGCAGTCGAACCGCTCACGGGCTATCCCAAGGAGGAGTTCCTGGCCGACCGACTGAGCTTCGTAGACCTCTACCACCCGGACGATACGGACGAAATCTATGCGGAAGTCGACCGAGCACTGGAGGAACAACAACCATTTCGCCTGCTTTACCGAATCAAACACAAGGACGGGTCGTGGCGGTGGATCGAAGAGTTGGGCATCGGCATCTACCGTGACGACGAACTGCTCATGCTGGAAGGCTTCCTCAGCGACTGGACCGCGCGCAAGGAAATCGAAGACGCCCTGCGATTCACGCAGTTCGCCGTCGAGCACTGCGCTGACGCGGCATTCTGGATGGACGCGAACGGCCGATTCATCTACGTAAACCAGGCCGCGTGCGCCATGCTCGGCTACACCTACGAAGAATTCCTCTCGATGACAATCTGCGACATCGACCCGGACCACTCGACAGGGACCTGGAAAGAGGGGTGGAGTAGACTCAAGCATTCCGGATCGCTCAAAGGGGAGTCCCGGCACGTGGCCAAGGACGGCCGCACGATTCCCGTCGAGGTGTCCGCCAACTTCGTGCGGTTTCAAGACGGTGAGTACAACTGCGCCTTCTCGCGCGACATCTCCCAGAGGAAACGCATCGAGGATGAGCGGTTCTCACTGGAACGCCAGGTGCTCCACGCCCAGAAGATGGAAAGCCTCGGTGTCCTCGCCGGCGGCATCGCGCACGACTTCAACAACATACTCGTGGCCATCCTGGGATACGCGGAACTCGCCCTCGGCGACGTTGGCCCGAATCATCCCGCCCGGGAGAAACTTCACAACGTGACCACCGGCGCCAAGCGCGCCGCCGAACTGACCCAGCAGATGCTCGCGTACTCCGGTAGAGGCCAGTTCTCGGTCCGCCCCTCAGACCTGTCCAGCATCGCCGAGGACGTGATCCATCTGCTGCGCACGTCCATCTCCAAGAAGATCTCACTCAAGATCCAACTCCAACACCCCCTGCCCAAGATCGTCGCGGACGCCTCCCAGATCCAGCAGGTTGTCATGAACCTCGTCACGAACGCGGCCGAAGCCATTGGCGACGCCGTCGGATGTGTATCCATTTCCACCGGCACAATGGACTGCACCGCCGACTACCTCGCTACCAGTCTCACGGCGGACGTTCCCGTCCCCGGGCACTATATCTACCTCGAGGTGACCGACACCGGCAACGGCATGGACGAGGAAACGCGAGCCAGGATATTTGAGCCCTTCTTCACCACCAAGTTCACGGGCCGCGGGTTGGGCCTCGCCGCCGCGTTGGGGATCGTGCGAGGCCACAACGGGGCCGTTCAGCTTCGTAGCGAACCAGGCAAAGGGACCACGTTCCGCGTTCTGTTCCCCGCCTCGGGCATCGACAGCGCCCCCGCCCCTGAAGAAGCGAACTCCGGCAATGTCGGCTGGCAAGGAAGCGGGACGGTGCTGGTCGTGGATGACGAGGACGTGATCCGTTCGTTCGCAACGGATGTGCTGGAGATGCATGGATTCGACGTGGCCACCGCCTGCGACGGGTATGAGGGCGTGCAACGGTTTCGGGAACACGACGGAGAGTTCGCGTGCGTGCTGCTCGACCTGACCATGCCCAGAATGGGGGGTGAAGAGGCCTTCGTTGAACTTCGCAAGATCCGCGACGACATCCCCATCGTCCTCTCCAGCGGCTACAACGAAGAAGAAGGCGCCAAGCAACTCGTGGATCTCCCCCCCGCCGCCTTCATCCGAAAACCCTACACCGTCCAACAACTCACCGACACCATGCGGGACATCCTCGAAGGCCCGTCCCGCGCGAACGGAGAAGACACCTGATCGGAACGCTGATCGCCTACCGTTCCCACGCCTCGGCCGACACATCGCGGACTACGTCTGCCGGGTAGATGCGTCCCGACTGGTAGTCATCCAGAATCGCGCCCAACTTGATGTGACGTAGCACGTCGTCAGGGGAAAGACTCCGAATACGGTCCACCGATAGCCATTCGCACGACAGAATGTCGTCGCACCCAGGCGCTGCCACCTGACCCTCCGACACACGCGCGACATACACAAAGTTGATCCCGCCCCCCCTGCCGGTACACTCCCAACAGACCCGAAGGCACAAGGTCCAACCCCGTTTCCTCCCGCAACTCGCGTCGCGCGCAGTCCAACGCCGATTCCCCGTCTTCACTATGCCCGCCCGGCAGGTTGTACTTCCCGTGAACACGGACATCCCCCTCCCGAACCAACAAGATTTCACCCGCATCGTTGACCACAACCACGCTGCACGCGATCTTCATCGCCATGAATGCTCCTCAACCTGCCTCAATGCCTGTCTCTCCCCGCTGTGGCATGGTCTTCGAACGCACCACGACACTCCCAACACGACGCCCTAACTCGACTGGGTCAAGGGACTCGTTCCCCCGCGATCAAGCGCACACGACACGGCAATCTTCGTAGGGTGCGTCGAGGCGGACCGAAGGTCCAACGAGTACGCACCATTCCCGCTCCCAGAGTCCGCGCAACGGACGATAGAAGGCTGCCCGAGGCGCAGCGTAGCGGAATCTCGGGGTCACTCTTTGTAGGGTGTGTCGAGGACGGCCCTTGGCCGCGCGGGCACACGCACCATTCCCTTCCCGGGAACGCCAATCTCCCGATTGGCAATCCAAGCGCTGCATGCTTGTCGTTCTACGCCCGGCGCTGGCGTCTCGCCAGCAGAACGACCCCCACGCCACCCAGTATCATCGCCAGCAGCGCAGTCCCTACAAGCGGCAATCCAGCGGCGTCGTTGACCATCATGGAACCGTCGTGAGGGATGGCGCCGAGTTCGCCGTCGTTGAAGTCGGCTTCGTCGATGATGAGCGGCGAGGTTTGTCCGTGGACCACGCCGGTACGCACGCGGAATCGCAGGGTCATCAGACTCCCGCCGGTCGCCAAGGGTGTCGCCCCGTATCCGCCCAGGGACACGGTACCAACGCCGGCGTTGACGGTCGGCGCGCCCCATCCTCCCACCAAACCGCCCGGCGTGGAGCTCACGTATTCGAGCACGCCCGCGTCGTAGGCCATCCGGAAGTAGTAACCCACCACGCCCGCCGCGTCGTCCACGGTCACATCCACGTCGAACTCGCTGTCGGGCGCGCATTGCAGGTCTTGCGGTGCGCGGATGCCGTAGGCCACTTCCACTTCGAAGGTCCCTGAGGTGGTGCTGACGCTCACGGCGCCGTCGTTCAGTTGCACGCCCTGCAAGTTCAAGAACGAGGTCGCGCCGTCGGTCATGTCCGCCCGCACGCGCAACTGGATCACGGCCAACGACCCCGCACCGTTCACGGCCGTCGCGCCTGCCGCGGCCACACGCACGATGCCGGTCTGCGGATTCGCGCTTGGCGTCCCCCACGATGCCGTCAAGCTTCCCGCGCTCACGCCTTCGTAGCTCAACACGGCCCCGTCGTAGGCCAACTCGAAGTAGTAGCCCACCAACCCGGACACCGCGTCCACGGACACGGGAATCGAGATGACATCATCCGGCCCCGCGCCCAGGTCAGTCGGAATGCGCACGGTCACAGCATCCGCCTGAACCGCCCAGCCGCCCACAAGCACCGGCCGCGTGACGCTTTTGGTCGCGTTGGATTTCGCGCCATCCGGCCCGAATCCGTCCGCGTTCGTGTCCGCCGGGAACGCCGCGATGAGGCCTACCTTTTTCTGCAGCATCAACGACGCGTCCACCGTGCCCACCGTAGCGTCGTCGCTCACGTCCGCGCATGCCGGATACGCCGGATAGACCGTCCCCGGCGCTACCGGGAACGACGGAATCATCCCCAGCATCCATTGCAACACCTGCGAGGCGTCCATCGTGCCCACTTGCGCGTCCGCGCTCACGTCGCCCCATCGGAACTGCACGTTCGACGCCAACTGGAAGTCCGCCGTCGCCGGCATCCCCGCGAACACCGTCACCAACCGCATCTGCGGGTCGTAGCCTGGCGCCGTCACCTGAACCGCCGGATACGAGCCCGCCGCCGCCGTTATGAAGTACCGTCCGTCCGACGCCGTCAACGTCGTGCCTTTACCCGGTATCGTCACCGTGGCGTTCGCGATGCCCTGCCACGTGCCCAGGTCGCGCACCACGCCCGTCACCGAACCCGGGATCGACGGGTTGTTCACGTCCACCGTGAACGACCACACCGTGTGCGTCGTCGGCGTCTCGCCGAACTCGTCCCTCGGAATCACGCGCCAATAATAGGTCCGCGTGTCCACCAGGCCCGTCACTTGGGTCACCGTCGTTTCCAACCCTTCCTGCACTTGCAGGCCCGTTGTGAACGCCGCGTCTTCGGCAACCTCGACGCGGTACGTCACGTCGTGTCCGTCCGGGTCAATGACCTCGTTCCATGCCAGGAATGTCGTGGCCAACGTGTACGCCCCGTCCGCCGGGTACACCAACGTCGCCGCGGGCGGCGCCTGGTTCACCGCCGATTGACGGTACACCGTCGTCATGAGATACGAACTCACGTCGTCCGTGTCTTTGTCCTGCACGTAGTAGAACACCTTGTACATGCCCGGCGCGTCGAAGGTCGTTCCGAAGGTTTCCCACCGGTAGTAG
>JAAEQP010001313.1 GCA_024231375.1 bacterium
AAGTTCCCGAGTCTCATCAAGCACAACCCGAACCCGAATACCTACGGAAGCGCGGGGCCCTGCGGCGAAGCCAACGGCGCACGTGCGTACAACCAGTACTTCAACGGCCCGTCCGTGTATCCCGAGTACCTTACGGACCCGGCCGTCCAGTTCTGCCCGTCGGACCCGGATGCCGAAGGCCTGGCCGAAGAGAACCAGTGGTTCGTGCCGGTCACGCAGCCCTGTCACTTCTCTGAAGCGTCGTACACCTACTACGGATACGCCATCATGGAAGACATGGTCCTTGCGTCGGGCGTTGGCGAGAACAGGGTACCCGCAGACATTGACATGGCCGGTTTTGGACCCGCCATGCTTAACGCGTTCACCACCGCGGCGGGAGGCCAGGCGTACGGCGACCGTTTCGAGGCCGACATCAGCATCGACACCACCGGAAAGACCATCTACCGGCTGCGTGAAGGCATCGAGCGGTTCTTCATCAGCGACATCAACAACCCGGCGGCCACGGCCATGGCCCAGAGCGAAGTCCCGGTCATGTGGGACACCATCTGGTCGCCCTCAGTCCAGGATGGCTTCAATTTCAGTTACTTCAGCCACGTCCCCGGCGGCGGTAACGCGCTGTACATGGACGGACACGTGAAGTTCCTGCGCTACCCGAGCGAATGGCCGGTCTCGACGACCATGCCGTCCATGATGGACGCGTTCGACGCTCTCTAGCCCACGATCCTTACGCTCACGTTGCTGGCCGTTGCAGCGACGCGAACGCGACAGAGCGACGCCCGGT
>JAAEQP010001314.1 GCA_024231375.1 bacterium
CCGTACCGTCGGTCTACAGCGTCAAGCAGGGCAATCCGTCGCCCCGGCGCTACTATGCGTTGAATTTGCTCGAAGAACTCGACCGTCCAGGGGAGTACTTCATCGATCGCAATGCCAGGCTGCTCTACTTCTGGCCGCCGGCGGCCATGGAGAGTGCCCGGGTCGTGCTCTCGACTCTGAAGGCGCCGGTCGTGGCGGTCAAGGATGCCACCGGCGTGGTCTTGAGCGGATTCGTCGTCGAGGCCTCGCTCGCCAACGGGATTGAGATTAGCGGTGGCGACAGCGTTCGTATCCAGGCCTGTGAAGTGCGCAATACGCGCGAGATCGGCATCACCGTCTCAGGCGGCACAGGACACAAAGTCGAGGCCTGCGACATTCACGACACCGGCACGGGCGGGATGGTCCTGTCCGGCGGCGACCGCAAGCGCCTCACTCCGGCCGGACACGAAGCGATCAACAACCACATCTGGCGCTTTTCACGGCTCAAACTGACCTCCTCCTACGCGTTGCGGCTCGAGGGCGTCGGCAACCGCGGCGCGCACAACCTCATCCATGACGCGCCCCATCAGGCCATTGGGATCGGCGGCAACGACCACGTCTTCGAGTACAACGAAGTGCATCACGTCTGCATGGCGACCGACGACTGCGGCGCCTACTACAAGGGCCGGAACCCTTCCTGCCGGGGCAATATCGTTCGCTACAACTTCTGGCATGACATCGGCAGTCCGATGGGACACGGCAACGCCGCGATCTACTTCGACGATGGCGATGGCGGCGACACCGTGTTCGGCAATATCTTTTTCCGTTGTGGCGAACCGGGAAAAGGCTCTTTCGGCACCGTGTTTTCCCACGGCGGCCACGACAACCTGGCCGAGAACAACATTTTCATCGAGTGCAAGCGCGCCCTCGGATCGGCACCGTGGAACGACGCCCGCTGGAAGCGTGCCATCGACGGCGGGGAAGACTGCTTCTGGCAGGACAAACTGCTCAAGGACGTGGATATCACGAAGTCGCCGTACACGACGCGCTATCCGGCCCTGGTCGGGTACATGGACCCGAAGCCGGGACAGGTACGCGCAAACCGGGCGGTGCGCAACGTGTTCGTGGACTGCGCCGAGGTGAGCAGTGGCAACTGGCAGGTCCCACGCCAAGAGAACTGGATCACCGATCGCGACCCGGGCTTCGTCAATATGGCAACGGACGACTTCCGGCTCAAACCCGATTCCGTGGTGTTTTCGAAGCTGCCCGGTTTCCAGCAGATCCCGTTCGAGAAGATCGGACTGATTCAGGGCACGTTGCGCCCGACCGCATCGGGGGCAACACGGCCCCAGTGAAGACTCCCGCGCGCTGACGCGGTCTTTACAAATATTTTACTTTGCGACAGTACGTCTCCACCTTACCATTACGGTGGCCTGGGTGATGACATCTGTGCCACGAACCACCGCCACGGATAGAGCGGGAATCGATACACTGGTTTGAAAGGAGGCTGACCGTGAAACGTACCGCAAGTCTGTCGATCTGCGTCATTGCTGC
>JAAEQP010001315.1 GCA_024231375.1 bacterium
GAATCCTTGCCTGAATGGTTGCGTGAGAGCCGCTTTGTAGGTGTCCTTGTACGCTTGGGTTTCTTCCGCATGCTCTACGCCTTCATCGTGTTCGGCGGGCTCTCGATCATTCTGGGGCTGCGTTCGCTGCACGCCGCGTGGCAGGTGGCCGTGACGCTCACGTTCTTTCACACAGTGCTTGATTATCTGCGCGATATGAACGACGTCGAACGGTTCGGGTATACGATGCCGGTCACCGTGCAGGTAGTCCTCTTGATCGCCTCAACGCTGGCGATGGGGGCCTGGGTGTACCGCCTTCAGCGTGGGGCCAACCCGATTGTCCACCTGTACCTGGTGGTCCTATGGGCGTGCTATGCCATCGCCACCGTGCGTTCGTTCTTCCACAAGGACCTCTTCTTCCCGCCCGAAGGGGAGAGCGTCTTGTCCACGCTGTTGACGAAGTATCCCTCCGTCATCTTCGTGCACGGCACCTTCACGGTTTCGGCGATCGTGACGACGGCCTTCATCGTTCGCTTTTACGGTTCAGCGTCGAGAAACCCCGCCAAATCGTGAAGGTATTGATAGGAGTGGGCGAATGAACGGGATTCGCCGGGTTGGAGAACCCGGGTGCCTCCCCAGATTTCCAGGTTCATGGCGCCCGTCGCTTCTCCCCAGTAGCCGTAGCATGTCCGCACGACGGCCGCATCGAATCGGTTGGCGAGCCCCACGTTGCGGGATGCGTCGCCAAGTAGGCAGAGGGGCGCGCCCATCTCGGCGTTGGTGACGCTCGTGTCGCCCGTCGGCTCTTCGGGCGTGTAGAGCGATTGTGTCTTCCAGTTTCCGGCGAGGTCGACATAGTAGAGTTGCGCGTTCTTGAAATGGTCAAAGGAGAACTCAGGATGGGTGCGGGGGGCTGTTTCCACTGGTTCGGCCCCTGTGTTCTTGTACGTCGTGCGTATCGACAATCGAGGGGCGTCCGGGGCCAACTCGATGGTGCGAGTCAATTCGAGACCGTCATCCAAGGTCGCTTGCAGCACGATGTGCCGACCACCGGTGAATTCGGTGACGTGAAAGTCGATGCGGATGCCGGGGCTCCCTCGGTCGAAGCGGGTGTATTCCTCATATCCGCCGGTGGAGGGATAGTCGTTGGACTTGGACACGGGAGGCCGGAACACGTTTCCGCCCAGGGCGCCGATGTCCCACCGAACGACGCGTCCGCCTAACGACGGAAGGACGTAGGCCTGGTCCTTCCCGTTGTCGAGTTTGTGGTACTTGTGTTCTTCCAGGAAAGCGGAGAAGCAGTTGTTTCGTGGGTCATAGGGCGTGGGTTCGTTCCAGCGGTTGTAGCCGGTCTCCTCCATGATTTCTATGAAGAGGGACGCCCCCTGCCGGATTTCGTCGCCCTCTGCGCCGGTAAGGAGCACGTAGTTCCCATCCTCGAATCCTGGCTGGGGAGGAACGGCGCCCAGCGTCTTTGCGAACAGGATGGGTAGGTAGGCGGCACGCACGTGCTGTTCGTAGGGTTGCGTGCCTGAGACCGCGTCGAGGGCCTCTTGGAAGCAGCGGTCGCCGAACTGGATGACTTTGTCGTCCACCCAGTATTTCCACGCGTCGGCTTCTCCCCAGAAGCCCTTGCTGTCGATGCCCCCATCGCGACATCGCTTGGCGAACCATTCCATGTACCTCTGAATGTGAGGGGCGCCGGGTCCGTAGTAGGCGTCGGTGAATTCCCGGTAGATGGCCATGTAATCCGCGTGGGGGTCCCAGGCCATACGGGCCGAAAGGTA
>JAAEQP010001316.1 GCA_024231375.1 bacterium
CTCTTCCCTGACAAGGGCCGGCAAGAGGGGTCCGTGTCCGAAGTACATTGATCGGGTTTGGGTCCTGGGAGCATACACATGGTGTATTGGATCGCGATTTGGAAGGTCTTCTTCGTCGTGACCGTGGCGGCCTTCGGGCTGATGTCGGTGTGGGTGTCGTTTCAGGGCGCCCGCGACATCAAGGCGCTTCTGGCGACGCTGAAGGGCCGCCACGAAGATGAGAAGCCCGGCGCGGCGTAGTGTTTCGAGGCTGGGCGGCGGCGCGGACGCTCCGAATATTCGTCCGCAACGTCTTGTTTCCCATCTGGTAGGCGGGAAATCGCAACCGACACGGATGGGAGCCGCCCATGACGCAAGTGGAAGAGTATCAAATGGTTGAATCGACGGACAGCACTTCTGGCGCGGCGGGAAATGCTGGGGCTCGTGCCTCACAAAACGATGCTGGGCAATGGGTTGCAAGGCTCGTTGACAACATCGAGAAGGTCATCTTCGGCAAGCGGGAAGCGATCAAGCTCTGCGTGACCGGACTGATCGCCCGCGGTCATATCCTGATTGAGGACATTCCCGGCATCGGAAAGACGACCCTCGCCCAGGCTCTGGCCCGTTCCATCGATTGCACGTTCACCCGGATTCAGTTCACCAGCGACATGCTTCCCTCGGACGTGATTGGCGTGTCCATCCTGAATCCGCGCGCGGGCACGTTCGAGTTCCGCAAAGGGCCCCTCTTTGCCAACGTGGTCCTGGCGGACGAGGTGAACCGGACGCCACCCAAGTCGCAGAGCGCGCTGCTCGAGGCCATGAGCGAGTTTCAGGTGTCGGTGGATGGCGTTACGCACCCGCTTCCCGAGCCCTTCCTGGTGCTGGCCACGCAGAATCCCATCGAGTACGAAGGGACCTATACCTTGCCGGAGTCGCAGTTGGACCGGTTCATGCTCCGTGTGGACATCGGCTACCCGGGTGACGAGCACGAGTTGCACATCATGCGGCGCCGCGACCCGCGCAAGGCGCTGGCGAATCTGCAACCCGCCCTCACGGCGGATCAGGTGTTGGCCCTGCAGGATCTCGCCGGTGAGGTCCATGTGGACGATTCGGTCGCCCGCTATATGCTCGCCCTTGTCCAGGGCACCCGCGACCACGACGTCATCCAACTGGGGGCCAGCCCACGCGCTTCCGTGTCCTTCTACGAGGCGTGCCAGGCGCGCGCATTGGTGGATGGACGCGACTATGTGACGCCGGACGACGTGAAGCACATGGCCGTGCCCGTGCTGTCACACCGCATCCTGGTGAAATCGCGCGACGGCAACCCCATCGCGGCGGCCCAGGCGCGGACCAGGGCCGTGTACGACATCCTGAAACAAACGGCCATACCCGAGTAACGTGCTGTCATGCTACTGACTCGCAGCAACGCGCGTCGAAGGCTTCGGCGTCCCGGTCAGGTGTTCATCCTGATAGGGTTGCTTGTGTTGCTGGCTGCCTGGAACACGGGCACCAACCTCTACTACCTCGTATTCGCCGGGTTGGCGAGCTTCATCCTGCTTTCCTGGCCCCTGTCCAAGTGGAACGTGCGGCGTTTGGAGCTGCGCTGCACCGCGCCCGACGCTGTCCATCGCTGCGATGCCTTCGCCGTGTCCGCCCGCATCGAGAACAGCCGACGGTTCTTCCCGTCCGTGTCCATCCGGGTTGAACGCGCCGACCGGCGGGGCGAGTCCTCCGGCTACGTGCTCACCATACCTCCAGGACAGGCCGCGCAATTCCCAATAACGGAACGATGCGAGAAGCGCGGCGTGTTTCCCCTTCCCGAATTCGATCTGGTGAGCACCTTCCCATTCGGGTTGTTCGAGTGCCGCAAACGGGTGCGTGCGCCCGGCGAGATCGTGGTGTATCCACGCGTGGTGGCCGCGCGGACGGCGCTCGTGGAACGGGCGCGCAGTCGAGGCCCGGCGCCGCGGGTCGCCCATGGCGACGGCGACGACTTCTTCAGCTTGCGCGAGTACCAGCCCGGCGACGACCTTAGGTACGTGGCATGGCGCGTCAGTGCGCGGCTAGGCGAACTGATGGTGAGAGAATTCGATCAGCAGGCGAACAAGTCCGTTCTCTTCGCGTTTGATTCCCGGTACGATTCGGGAATCGACGGGTTTGAAGAACATTTCGAAAAGACCATCGAAGTGCTGGCGTCCTTGGCGGTGACATTGTTGAATCGGCGGTACCACGTGGCGCTGCTGACCGCCACCGACTATGTGCAGGAGGACGACGGGCCGGCCCAGACCCTGAAGCTGCTTGACGCTCTGGCGCGCGTAGAGCCCGACCCGCCCGAGACCCCCGACCCCTTCGGGCGCGCCGCGTACATGGACGAGGGCCAGTTGGCTATCCACCTATACGTGACGCCCGATCCGGGACGCTGGGGCGAACGGACGAGCGGCACGCGCATCATCGACCCGGGGGAGGTGGTTCATGTCTAGTACCGCCTCACGCGTGCTGCGCATCAGCTTGGCCGTGCTGGTCTTGTCGGGATACCTGGCGCTGATCGCGACGCCAGCCTATCCGCCGTTCATTCTCGTGATCCCGGTCGTGCTGCTTGTCTTGAGTCCGGTGGGCGAGCGCCTGGACGAGAGGACGAGCATCTACCGGCATCTCACAACGGCGGTGGCCTTCTTCTACGGACTCGCCATGGTGGCCGTGGCACTCCAACTGGGGCTGCTGACGGCCGTGACATGGCTGGTCATGTTCATCGAGGGCTACAAGCTGATCCACACCAAACGGCAGGGCGACTACCAGCAGATCTTCCTGATGGCCTTCTTCATGCTCATCTGTGGCTGTGCCCTCGAACCCGGCGCGTCCATCGGTCTCGTCATGGCCTTGATGCTCGCCAGCGCGGTGTGGTGCTTCGTGATACTCCAGGTTCGGGGAGAGGCCGACGCGAACCCCTCGAGCGCGATCGCCGACATCGTGCCGCTTGAACGGCTTGAACACCGGGTTCCGCCGCAACGGCCCCGGTTCTTCAGTCGCGGACTGGTCACGGCCATCGCTGGCCTCAGCGCGGGGTGCATCCTGCTGACCTTTGGCCTGTTCGTGTTCACGCCGCGCATGGAAGCGGGTATCCTCGGACGCGGCGACCTCGGTTTGTCGCGCACGGGCCTCTCGGAAACCGTCGACCTGGCCGGTGGCGGACGCATCACGCTCGATCCGTCGCCCGTGATGCGCGTGGAGTTTCCTGATCTGCCCGACGGGCGGTACGACGGCGAGATGTTCTGGAGGGTGACGTCCTTCGACACGTATCAGGGCACTCAATGGGACTGCTACGGCGTGTCCCAGAGCTTCCGCGATCAATCCGCGGGCACGAAGTTCTGGTCCCAGTCGACGAGGAGTGTTGCGCGTACGCCCGGGCAGGGCAAGTTCAAACGGGTGGCCCAACGGATCTATCTGGACTCCGTGGAATCGGACGGTCTGCCGTGTCTGCCCTACGTTCGCGAGTTGACCAGCAACAGCGGACGAATCGGGTGGGACCCGCGGTCCGACTTCACGGTATTCAGCCGTTCGCAGACAACAAGCATGCACTACGAGGTCGTCTCGGAAGTGCCCGAGTACTCCGAGGATGAACTGAAGAGTGCGCCTGCCGATTACGAACGCATGTTGCCTCGTCAGGACCATTTCATCCTCACCATCGAGCACCTTGCCCCGCGGACAGCGGCGTTGGCCGAACAACTGACACGGGATGCCGATACGGTGTACGACAAGGTGCGCGCCATCGAGGACTGGCTGGGCGGCGACACGTTTTCGTACTCACTGGATGTGCCGGTGCTTCCGGACAAGGACGCCATCGACGCGTTTATCCACGACGTACGTAGCGGCCATTGCGAACTGTACGCGACGGCAATGGCGCTGATGCTCCGCAGCGTGGGGATTCCCGCGCGCGTAGTCAGTGGGTATCGAGGGGGCGAGTGGAGCCCCGGCGACCGTGCCTACATCGTCCGCAGGTCCATGGCGCATCTGTGGGTGGAGGTGTATTTCATCGACCGGGGATGGATCCCCTTCGACCCTTCACCGGCGGTGGCCTTGCCATCGGGCGGCGCCATAGCCTCGCTGCAGCGATCCCTCTCGCGGTATGTTCTGAACGCTAAGATGATGTGGTACCGCGACGTGGTGGGTTACGAAGGGCGAATCCAGTGGGCCAAACTGAAGAGTGCTGCTCTCGGGCTCGTCGGGTACGAAGAGGACCCCGACGCGGAGTCCGGATCGCCAAGATCGACAACCGCGTGGCGAATCCCACGGCGTCCGGTGCTCCTGTTCGCTCTTCTCCTTGTAATGCTCGGCCTGTGGCGCACGGTCCGCAACGGGACGCGATCGCGGGCTCGAGACCTGACCATCGACCAGGCGCGTGCGCTCAACGTGTACCGGCGGTTCCGTCGGCAAGTGCGACGCTTGGGCGCCGAGTGCGAGGGGAGAACAGCCGATGAGATTGCACGGGAACTGCATGCGGCCGGAACCGCTGACTCGGGGACGGTCGACGAGGTGGTGGGGATCTACAACGCGGTACGGTTCGGCCGGGGCAGCATGTCGTCAGAGGAGTACCGGGACCTGACCCGTCGCGTTCGGGCACTCAAGCCGGCGCGTTCCTGAGCCACCCTACTTGCCCAGCAACAAACTGACCCGGTTCGCGTCCTTGCCCCACACCGCCACGCCCAAGTCCCGTTTGTCGTCGCCGTTGAAGTCCGCTGCGCAAAGCGCACTGGGCTGGCCGTCCTGGAATCGGTAGGTTTCCTCGTGGAACTCGACGGGCATCGCCCCTTCCCCGGAGGTGGCGAGCAGAACAGTGACGTCGCCCGCCGCTTGGCACGCGGCCGCAATGTCGGGTGCACCGTCTCCGTTCAGGTCCGCCACCAGAATGTCGCGAATTCCCTTCTCGATGATGGCCCGGCTGGCGGCCATGTCGTCCGCCTCCGCAAAAACGACCTCCTGAGACACGGGAAACGAGAAGTCTCTGGCGCCGAAGAAGATCACGATGGAGTCGGCTGCGTCGCGATGGGAGACCACCAGGTCGAGACGGCCGTCGCGGTTCATGTCGGCCACGGCCACCCGGTGGGGGAGAGGGCCGCCGCTCAAGAACCGGTCGGCCTCGGTGAATGCGCCGGTGCCGTCTCCTTTCCACAGAACCACTTCGCCGGACACGTACATAGTCGTCACCAGATCCGTCTCCCCGTCCCGGTCGAAGTCGGCGTGCTCAATGTCGCGCGGTCCACCCGGGGCATCGTAGACCTTCGGTTCTGCGAAGTAGGCGTCGGCGTGTCCCGGATAGAAAATGAGGGTATCACTCGACCAGCCCGTGGCGATGACATCCCGAAATCCGTCATGATCGATGTCGCGAACGGTCAGGGCGGTGATTCCAGGCTTCGGGAACACGGGGTGGTCGTCGCTGTCGTACATGCGGTGATAGCGGAATTTGTTGGTGTCCAGGCTGAAGTACACCGGCACCAAATTGTCCGTGAGATTGCGGAACAGCGACAGGTTCTGACCCCGAACCGCGTAGAAACTGCCCACCACAAGATCGGGCGCTTTCCGGGCGTCGATGTTGGCCACTTCGATGCAGTAGGGGGCAAAACCAGCGCGTAGCGTCTGACGGGTGTACGAGAGGTCCTCTCCGGCAGTCAACACCGAAAGCTCATCGTTGGCCGGCTTCTCTTCGCTGGGATCCACCAGAACGCCCCGGTCCGCCGTAACGATCTCGGGCTTGCCGTCGCCGTTGAGGTCGTGGGCCACGATGGCGCAGGGGTTGGGACCCACCGGGTAGGAACGTTTGTGGCGCGTGAAGGTTTGCGCTCCGGTTGCCGCCGCAACGACGGCCAGCGCACAGCAGCATATGCCCACTCGGACCACGCGAACAGTCAGCATATCAGTCTTGTACTCCCTTGGAACTCAGGAGGGCCGCCAGCCTCAGCGCGGCCAGCAGGCTGTTCTCCCGAGCGATTCCCTTTCCTGCGATGTCGTATGCGGTGCCGTGATCGACGGAGGTGCGCACGATGGGAATGCCCAGCGTCACGTTGACCCCCTCGTCCATGGCAATCAGTTTCAGCGCAATATGGCCCTGATCGTGGTACATGGCTACGACCAAGTCGAATTCCCCGTCCCACATGCGGCGGAACACCGTATCGGGAGGGTAGGGGCCCGAGCAGTCAATGCCCTCTTCGCGGCAGAGCGCGACCGCTGGTTCAATCTCACGCATCTCCTCAGTGCCCAGCACGCCCGCCTCACCCGCATGGGGGTTCATACCCGATACGGCGATGCGGCGACCGGGTCCCTTGCCGCCCGACGCGGCCGACAGACGCAGCAGCGCGTCGTGGGCAATCCGGATGGTGGACGCAATCCGGTCCGTACGAATCTGGGCGGCCACTTCGATCAGCGGACAATGCGCCGTCACATGCACGATGCGCATGCGGTCCGAGAACAACGACATGCGGTAGTCGCCCGCCCCCGTCATTTCGGCGATGATCTCCGTGTGGCCCGGATACGCGTATCCAGCTAGATGAATGCCTTCTTTGTTGAGGGGGCACGTAACGATCCCGTCGATTGTGCCGTTCATAGTGAGGCGCACGCCCTCCTGCAGCCATTGCACCGCGCACCGGCCAGCCTCTGCAGACAGGGTGCCGGGAGTGACGGGAGGAGCAGCAACGCCAGCCTCGTAGACCGGGATCCCTTTCCCAGGTTCGTAGGCCGCGTCGGGTGAATCGATGCGGTAGAGGTTGGGGAGTGGGGGGCACTGCGCCGCCCCAGGAAGCGTCTCCAGCAGGCGCTTCGTATCTTCAAGCGCAGTCACATTGCCTATCACGAACGGGTCACAATAGTCCTGGACCGCGTGGTTTGTGAACGCCTTCAAGGTGATTTCGGGTCCCACGCCATTGACGTCGCCGAGTGTGATTGCCAGCTTCGGTTTCATGCGGTTCCGTCCATAGATTCCAACGGGATTTCAGCGAGATTCCTGCCCGATCTCTGGGCAAATCGTCGTTAGCATACGCGATCGGTGCATGGTTCTCCAGCGCCTTTCACTGGATCGTCCAGAGACGGCAAATGGTTCCACGGAGGCCACTTCTCGTGCCCTTGGCTGCCAGTGTGTTGGTGGCGACCTCACAAGGCAACGGGGACGCCTGTGTTGACCGCTTCGGCCGTATCGCCTACTCTATGGGGTACGAACTGCCTGCGATGGGCGCGGGTGGCTTCGCACGGACCCTGCCGGACACCCAGAGTTGCGGTACCCTCTGTCACGTTCCGGACCAACTGAGTTTCAGAAACGGGATGATCATCCAATGAATCGCGACCCCTACCAGCCGAACAGGACAGGCCGCCATACGATTCTCATTCGAGTGTTTCCTGCACTCATCATGACGTGCGCCCTTCTGGCCGCAGCTGTGCCTGTTTGCGCCCAGCCATCCGACGCCGATTCCTCGCTTCGGTCTATGCTGGATGCTCCGCTCCTCGTCGTCAAGCGCCACTCCTACCAGGGCATCCACATCTACGACACGTACTACAAATGGATTCCGGGCGGCGGCATCTACATTGTCGAGAACCCTTGGGATTCGCCGTCGGATCACAAGGTCCGGCCATTGATCGACGCTACTACGTCCGCCAGCTTGGGCGACGGGATTTACAGCGACCCGGAGCTGTCATGGGACGCGCAGCGCGTGCTGTTCTGCTACAAACCCGCTCAGCATGACCCGACAAGCATCTACGAAATCGGTATCGATGGTACCGGACTGAGGAGGCTCACGGACTCGTGGGCTTGCGCGGCGTCCGAGGGCGCGCACACGGCCCAGCACGACGTGTCCCCGGCCTATCTGCCCGATGGGCGCGTCATCTTCACGTCGACGCGTCCCAACGGACTGGTTCCCTGCGCCAACTCGGGCGTGGACATCCTCCACATCATGGATGCGGACGGCGCCAACGTCAGGCGATTGTCCGTCAACAACGTCAACGAGTTCGACCCGTGCATCCTGCCTGACGGTCGCGTTCTGCACGGTCGCTGGGAATACGTGGACAAGAACGCCCTCACCATACAGAGTCTCTGGACCATCTTCCCGGACGGCACCAACGAGACGGCCATGTTTGCCAACAACATGGCACGGCCCGAGGCCCTGTTGGACGCCCGCCCCGTGCCGGGGGCGCCCCATCTCATCGCTACCGCCTTGACGCGCCACAACGCCCCGCCGCGAGGCAGTATCGCCATCGTCGACACGCGCCAAGGAAAGAACGGGGACGCTCCCATCACCAATTTTGAGCATTTGGACGATCCGGGGTTCGACCAAGGCGAATCCTGCGAGCCGTGGCCTCTGTCCAAGGACGTACTCCTTTTCAGCGGACGCCCCGAGGGGCAGAAACGCAACGTCATCGAGCTGATGCATCGCGACGGCCGGCGTGAACTGGTGTTCGAGGATCCCAATATCTGCTGTCATTCTCCGATCCCTATCAAGGCCAGAGAGCGCGCCACGAACTTGGCCGAGATCGCCGACTACGATAAGACGTACGGGCGGTTCTACGTCCAGGACATCTACGACGGTCTGACGGGCGTGGAACGCGGCGAAGTGAAGTGGCTGCGCATCGTGGAAGAGACCTCGCGCACCAGCCATACCCCGGGCGGGGCCTACAATCAAACCTTCCTCATCAGCGCCGCCTTGGCGTTCAGCGCGAAGAACATTCTGGGCATCGTCCCGGTCGAGCCGGACGGGTCCGCGCACTTCGAGGTGCCCTCGGGGCGCGCCCTATTCCTACAGGCCCTTGACGAGGAAGGACGCCTTGTCCAGAGCATGCGCACCTTTGTCCAGGCCGTACCCGGTGTGACCCGCTCATGCATTGGCTGTCACGAGCACAAATTCGGGGCGCCTCCGAACAGGGGCATTCGCCAAGGCCACAAGAATGCGCCGGTCCGGCCCATCCCCGAGTCCTGGGGTACGGGCTATCTCGACTATCCAAGCATGGTCCAGCCTGTCTTGGACAAGCACTGTGTCTCCTGCCATGGCGGAGAGGGGGGCATGGCCGGTGCCCTCGACCTCACGGGCGGGTGGACCGAGAACTTCAGCATCAGCTATGAGAACCTGGTGAGCAGACGCGAATCTCAACTGACGGCGTCCCTTATCGCGGGCATCGACTGCATGAATGGCACGGCGTACTGGTCTTCAAAGATATTCGAACCACGCGCACATGGCTCCGGTGCCGCACCTATGGCTCGTGTGCTCGTAGGCGGCCATGACGGACGGCTCAAGGGTCTTACACGGGACGAACGCGACCTGCTCCTGGCGTGGATTGACACCAACGGTGTCTACTACGGTACGTGGGACTATTCGCCGTACGGGTGCCAGAACAAGGCGTGGCCCGCAGCCAAGGAGGCCCTTGTCCGGGAAATGCGGGACGCCGGCTGCATGGAGTGCCACAAGAACCACGGTCGCGAACAGTTTGAGAACGACTGGTTCAACCTTCAGCGGCCTGAACTCAGCCGCATCCTGCGCGCTCCCCTCGCCAAGGGGGACAACGGATTGGGGCTGAGCCTGTGCCGGGACAAGAAGACCGATCCCAGGCGCCAACGCATCCGCTTGCTTGTCGGCGGCGGATATGCTCATGCCATTCTGCCCCTCGAAACATTCCAGAAACAGGGCGAACAGCCCCCGGCAGATGCCACGCCTGCCGATCGGATGGCTCCCTTCGCCAGCACAAGCGACCCGCACTACCAAACCATGCTAGCGATCATCCGCAACGGACGGCGCGAGGCCCTGGCTGAACCGCGGGTGGACATGCCCGGCGCCACCGTAGTAGCCGGACACAGCCGTCAGTTTGTGCCCCCGCCTCTGCCCGAGCCATTGCCCGCGCTTGACCTTCGCGTGGACGACGACGGAATCGTCCATCTGTCATGGGAGCGGTCGGCTCGCACCATAGGACTGGTCGCCGATCTACACCGTGGCGCCGCCCCTGGTTTCACACCCGGCGAGGATACCCTCCTCACGTCGACGCGCGGGTTCGTGCATGCGGATATGACCGTGGAAGAAGGACCTCAATGCTATGCCCTGGTTCTCTTTTCAGGGGATTCTCGTTCCGCTCCCATCTACGCCTCTGCAGTGGTGCCTGGTTCAGTTGCACCCAGTGCGCCTGCAGAGCTAGCCGCAATGCCAGCCGTGGGCGCGGTTGAACTGACATGGTCCGAGCAGAGCGAGCTTCCGCTTCGATACCATGTGTACCGCGCGGATGAAGGTTCGGATGAGTTTGTGCGCGTTACGGATTCGCCCACGCCTCGCCTGCGCTACCAGGACGCAGGCGCCGCCCACGGGGTGGCCTACGCCTACACCGTTCGTTCCGTGAACCGGCGTGGTTTAGAAAGCGAGGCGTTGCCTGCCGTCGTTGCCGCAGCACTCCCGGAAATTCGCGACCCGGTGTTTAGTGCCGCGTTCGACTCAAGGCTGGAGGCCGCGCTGCATGGCGGTGGTTCCGCGCCGGGGACGATTCACGGCAGTGCCAAATGTGACAACGGCATCCTCGATCTTCGTAGAGGCGGACACGTAACTTTCGATCATCGCAACGAGTTCGATCTGACCCAGCGGATTTCGGTGGAATGTTGGGTGCGCTTCACGAAGTCCAGCGACATGCCTGTGGTGCTCAGTTGCGGCCAATGGGGTGGACCCGGATGGTTCGTGCAGCGCTTGGGCGGTGGTTGGCGTTGGTACCTTGGTGGCATCAGCTGCGACGGCGGCACCGCCAGCTCGGACCAATGGACCCACATCGTGGGCACCTACGATGGAGAACGAGCCAAGTTGTACCAAGACGGACAGCTTGTGGCCGAGAAAACGGGCATCCCCGACAGCACTCCGTGGACGGGTCCTCTCCACATTGGGCAGTACGGCGCGGGCGTTTCTCGCGCCTACCAAGTACGCGGGTACATGGCTGGCGTGCGCGTGTACAACTGCGCCCTTTCCGAGGACGATGTTCGTCGTTCCTTTCAAGCGGTGCCAGGTGGTGCGGGGGAAACCAAGGGCAAAGGGGCTTCCGATCTTGCGCGAACCGGGACGACTGGTCGCACGACGAAAGGCGCAAGCAGCGCGTCGTGAACCCTTCGTTCCCGCAGTCGCTTGGCTTGGAACGTGCGCGCTTCGAAAAAGCGCTTCCGGAGTTGGCGTAATGGGACGCTGGGACCGGGAGTACAGTAAGAACATCGGCGAAGTCCGGGCTATGTAGGGGTGGATAGCGGATCGTGTAGGCAGGGGTGTATGTATAAAAGTGGCCGGCCCTGAGGTGGCGTCCTGGTGGGGCGCTTGATTGCGCGCAAGCGTGAAGGTTGACGCCATCTTTTTCATTTTCTTCTTGCAGATACCGGGGTTGGATGCTATACTCCATGAACCTCATTGAGCACGGCTTTTTTGGGCCGGGAGGCGCAAGGAAGGTCCTTTAGCCGCTCTGATTCGAGGCAGTCTAAACGTAACGATAACTGTACCTATGCACGCCAGAAGTGTGTCTTGACGTAGCCAGGCCGGAACCATTCGTTCCGAGAGACGCGAGACGTGCAAGGTTGCGTTCGAGGAGGACGGCCTGTGCTTCATTCCGGAGGCAGTACCCACCGATCATGTGTGGACGACTGTGCTCTGAGGCAGGCTTTCGCCCTTCAGACCGAGGCCTCCGAACTCGGTTTCGACTGGCCGGACATCGCAGGGGTCCTGGCCAAGGTCCGTGAAGAAACGGACGAGGTCGTCGAGGACATCGAACGCGGCGACCGCGCGGCGGCTGGCCGCGAAGTCGGCGATCTCCTGTTTTCCGCGGTGAATCTGGCACGATTTCTTGATGTTGATCCTCGGGACGTGCTGCTGGAAACCAACAGCAAGTTCACGTCTCGGTTTGAATGTGTGAAGGCTGAAGTGGCCCAATCCGGACGCGCCATGGCCGAATATACACTCGATGAATTGGACGAAGTATGGGAACGAGTGAAGAGCTACCGTTCGAATCCTGCGTCCGACTCTTGACACGGCGTGGATTCGTGATGCACACTCGATCCTCTGTAGATTTTCGTTGGGCTTGTTCGGAGCCCATTGGTTGACAGGTATTGAGTTCGTGCGTGCCTGGCCCGGGTGCTTGAGTGGTGGAAGCAGAAGCCCGGTGGATGGAGTAGGCAGCACGAATAAGGTAATCAGGGGTGACCCGCGGCCGGATGATTCGTCGTTGGGCTGGTGGGGAGGAGCGAGTCGTTCCAATGGAACGGCTGAACTCCGCAAGGTGACACCGGAGGTATGATGTCGTCGTATGACGTGAATCCCTGGCAATTGGCGCAGGAGCAATTGCAGCGTGTCTTGGACGATCATAGCTACAAGAATTGGTTCTCGCAGACGCGGTTCCAGTCTTACGAAGACGGATGCCTCACCGTAGGCGTTCCGAGTCAGTTCTTCGCGGATTGGCTGCGGGATCACTACCTCGAAGCCATCAAGCAGTGCGTGGGCGAGTACCTGCCCGACCTTCGGGAAGTCCGGTTCCGGCCCGAGCAGGACCTTGGGCTTCCGGCTACCCCCGTCAAAGGGCAACGCGACGGCGGGTCCCACGCGGAACGCGGACGAGCCACCAAGGCAAACCGGGCGTCGGAGCGCGCGTTCGACACGCCGCCGCCTCAGCGGCGTAGTGTGTCGCCCCGCCACGACCAGTTCAACCCGCGATATGTCTTTGATCGGTTCGTCGTTGGTGGGGGCAACCGATTCGCCCACGCGGCCGCGAAAGCTGTCGCCGAGTCCCCGGCGCGCGCCTACAATCCCCTGTTCCTGTATGGCGGAACGGGGCTTGGCAAGACCCACCTCATGCAGGCCATCGGTCAGGAAATCCTGAAGCGTCAGCCGGACGCAAATGTCGTGTTCATTTCCTCGGAGCATTTCAC
>JAAEQP010001317.1 GCA_024231375.1 bacterium
GAAGTGGTAGACCTGGCACTCCATGACGATGCCGTAGATGTTCCAGAAGCACCCTATCATGAAGTCGCCCATGATGAGGCCCATGAAGAAGGGCACAGCCGGCTTGTAGGCGCGGGCGCCGCCGTACTTCATCAGCACGGCCTTGATGAGCCACGCCGTGAACACGCACATCCACAGTTCCCCCATCGCCCAGGAACCACTCGTGGCGTAACCGACGGGATGAAAGGGCCACCAGGCAAGGCTCATGCGCAGGGCCGCCAAGCCCAGGCTGGTGACCACGCCGATAATGATGGCGTAGGTCGGCTGAGGCTGATGGGGAGCTGGCGTGGTGAACTGGAGGTTGATGTAGTCCCACGCTTCGCGGCCGAACCATTCGCCGGGACCGATAATCTGGGCCGATGCGCCGTACTTGTTGAAGACCCACAGCAAGGCCAGGAAGGCGCAGGCGGTGCCGACCACGATAGACAGGGCCATGGCGATGAGGTAGCGGCGCTGATCCATCTTGAGGCGCTCGGCGATGCGCATTCCTTCCAGGCCGTGAGGCATGGGGTGGCCGCGGTAAGCGCGACCCATGAAGGCGTAGAACCCGAACATGATGAGATTGAGCGGGTTGGCGTTACGCATTTCGGATGCTCCGAACATCCGGATGATCTGGCGGTCCGCGCCGATGTGGTGCAAGTCGTGGCACGGCGGACCGAGTTCGGCGCGCATGCGAGTGACGGCGATGGAGGTAAGAAAGTAGAGCGCGAAGTATAGGAGGGTGACGCCGGTCGACATGCCGAAATGGATGCTGAACCAGACCAAGAACACACCGCCCACGCCGATGAGCGTGATGGCGGTTCGCGCTTCCTGCCGATCCCACGGGGTAGTCCCTTCGACGTTCTTGCCGAGGATCAAGTACACCATGCGCTTCATGTGGCTACGGGTCACCCACAGCGCCAGGAGGGCCAGAGCGTAGTATCCGCCGGCGGTCTGCTCTTCCACAAAGGGGAATCCGGGCATGCCGTGTACGCCGATGTGGCTCGCGGCCACGCGCTGGAACTTCCAGAAGAAGAAGAAGAACCAACACGAGAACGCGAGATCCAACGGCATGAAGAAGCACATGCCGATTGCGAACGGATAGAACGAAACCCACGTCGCCCCCATGTCGAACCAGGGACGTTCAGGGAAGAACTCCTGGATGTTCACGATATGCACGATGGGAATCCGCGGAAGCATTGGATAGAGCACGTTCAAGCCATTCACCATGTCGATGAAGGCCGCGATGCCGAAGGCAATCCAGAACGCGCGGGATTTCAGGAGCGTGGTGGGTTCGGTAGCAATCGCGATGGGTACCTGAAGCACGGGGTATGAGAGCTTCTCGTTCTCGGTCCACTGCTTGCGGAAAATCAGGTTCAGGCCCCACATGACGGCACACAGGGCCAGCACGAATCCAAACCACCACAGCATGGGGCCGAGCCAGGGGCTGAGATTGCGCCAATCGAAGATGGACTCCTGGCCGAGGTACGCGCTCTGGAGCGCGTGTTCGTCGGTCACGATGAGTGCCCTGGGCACCTGGTCCATGAATTCCCCGTACCGGCCTTCCAGCGGCGCGAATCGGTGCAGATGCGACATGGTCGGCAAGAGAATCTGGATCATATCGTGGCTGATCATGGCACTGGCGATGCAGAGCATGGTGTAGACGACGAGAATCTCGGGAGGGGCGAGGGCCCAGGAGGGACGATACCGTTTGACGACCAAGTTGCCGAGGGAGATGAGGGCGATGATGAAGACGACGTTGTAGAACAGGCTGATGGTGGTGGGCTCGCCCGAATACCACATGATTTCGGACAGACCCAGCCACAGCGCGTTCAACGGAATCAGCGCCAACCCAATGATGATGCTGCGAAACGTAACGCCCAACGAAAATCCCCCACGGTAGGTTCTCAGAAACGTGCATCGGTTCTAGCATGCCGGAG
The DNA here is from genome assembly GCA_024231375.1 of bacterium. The sequence goes on from JAAEQP010001317.1 coordinate 1,959, forward strand.
CGCTGGAAAGCAATGGTGGGGTAGACTGCGGATTCGCGCTGAAGCCTTCCCCTCTACATCGCGACACCTTCCGGGTCGAAGGACTCCGGTAGGTCGGCGATGCGCTTGAGCCAGACCCGGTATCGTTCCAGGTTGTGGGCCGGCGCACCCTCCAGGCAGTGATTCCCGTAGGATGCACCGTTGACGGTCCACTCGATGAGGTAGAGCTTCTGGCTACTCGCGTAGGTACGGATGCGTGCCACTTGCCAGTTCTGATTCGCGGGAACAGCGACGGCGCCTTCGACGACGATTTCGTCGGTATCCGCGCAGATCACGCGATAGCTCACGTCTACGTCGCGTCGACTGTCGTTGCACACCACCACGGGCAGATACTTCTCCGACCCGGCCTCGCCGATGACGACGGCCACGGGTTGCTGCACACGGCGGATGTAGTGGTAGGCAAGTTTCTTGCCGAAGAAATAGTCAACGATAGCATCGGAGAACTGGGGCCAACCGTCGATGACGTTCCACCAGAGCAGGCCGCTGGTGCGCCACTTGCGAAGCCGCGTGGACTCAATGAAGAACTTCTTGGCTTCGGCCTGTACGATTTGGCTCGCCAGCGCGAAGTCTTCAAGCGCATCCGGCACCTCGCCAAACAGTTCCCGCACCTGATTCGCCATGAGCTTGATGCGGTCGCGACCTTGGCCATGCACCGAATGGGTCACGTCGTGGATGCGCCACTCCTCGTTATCCCGCCACGGCCAGAGAGCGTTCTCGGAGATGAATCGCTTGATTGAAGATACGTTCGGACACCCGTGATAGCCTATCTCGCCGATAAAATGGGCGCGGTGATGCGTGTAGTACGGTCCCTTGTAGTACCCGCGCGGCCCCCACAGGTGGTCTTCGGGCAATCCGTCGGCGCCCGGCGCAGCGTACGGCGACGTGGGCACGTGGTGTCGATGCGGGTCGAGCCGGTGCGTGACACGCGGTACCACTTCCCGCGTGATCCGGTTGTGGGCAGGGTCGATCCCGTCACTCGAATAGCAGAAGTCGATTTCGTTGTCGCCGCACCAAAGGGCCAATGACGCATGGTTCCGCAGCTTGCGTACGACAACCTCGGCCTCCTCGCGCACGCGGTCCAGGAAGGCCTCGTCCTGGGGATAGCGGCAACAGGCAAAGGCGAAATCCTGCCACACCATGATGCCGGCCTGATCGCACAGGTCGAAGAACCGGTGATCTTCATACACGTTGCCGCCCCAGCATCGAATCATGTTGCAGCCCAGATCGTCGAACAGGGCGACCGCCTCGTCAACGCGGTCCGCGTCGCGGCTGTGGAACGCGTCCAGAGGCACCCAGTTGGCGCCCTTCACAAGGATGGGCACATCGTTCACGAAGAAGACGAAGCGATGATCGGGATCGGCGGCCTTATCCTGCCGCGCCACGTCGCCCCATTCCGGACCCGGCGCCCACACCGGCCCCGCCGACTCCGAGCGGTCAACGCGGATGGCACGCACGCCGATGACGTCGGTCCGCTCGGCAAGCATCTCGTCGCCGTCGCATAGGTGGACCGTCACAGCGTAGAGATTCGGATCGCCGTAGCCCTTGGGCCACCACAGCCGCGGATTGGGAATGTCGATGTTCGTGTTGCCCGCGACGAATTCCAGCGGCCACTCGTGGCACACGGTCTGGTCGCCGCACGTCGCCGTGAACCGCAGCACGAGGTCGGCTTCGGGCGTGAACCGGTCGGTGCGCACCTGAAAATGGACGCCCACCGTGGCAGACGATTCCGACGCGGCACGGGTCCAGTAGTAGACGTCTTCAATGACGTTCCGGGCACGGCGCTCAAGCCGCAGCGGGCGCCAGATGCCGGCCGAAACCGCCCGCGGCATGATGTCCCATCCCCACACGTGGGGAGCCTTGCGGATGTAGGCGCCCTCCTCGCGGGTTTCCCACGTCATGATGGTAGCGTCCTGGAGGTAGGTGGCGGCGTGAAGCAGCGCCGACGCGAGCCGCACGTGGACGCGGTTGGTCCTTCCCGGCTTGAGGGCCTGGGTCACGTCGAACCGATGCTCGATGAGCATATTGTCTGACCGCCCCACCTCAGCGCCGTTTACCCACACCGTCGCGACCGTGTCCAGTCCTTCAAAAACCAGATCCCATTCGGCGCCGAGGTCGTCCACGGGGACATCGAAGTCGCGCGTGTACCACCATTCATTGAACTCGTAGGGACGCAGCAGACGAATGTTGGCGCCGAAGAAAGGGTCGGGCAGTACACCGGCGCGATGCAGGTCGAGTTCCACGTTGCCGGGCACCTGCGCCGGCACTGTGACCGCGTCGAGGGCGGCAAGGTCGTCCGGGTTGTCCAGAAGCGCCGGGTCCGCCCCGCCGCTGTATGCAGGAGACTGCTGCCGGAACGTGGTGAGCATCCATTCACCCGTGAGATCGATTTCGTGCATCGCTACCTCTCCCTACGCCGTATGCCGCGAATCGCTGGAGAGTGTAGCGGAAGTGGGGACGCGTTGTCAGTCAAGTTCCAAGAGCAGCCGACCAGAGGCTCCTACGGTACCCCGTCACCAATGAGCGCACAACACCCCGAGAGCGTGTGAAGATCTCCGGAGGGGTTGCATCAATAGACAACTCGAATCCAATACTCCGACCAACACAGGAGGCCTTGCCAGGGAGTCCAAGCCACTGTTCGACCTCCCCGAGCCCGAACCAACTCAAGCCACCGAAGCGCGCGGGGGAACGCCTCGTCTGCGGTGCCCCGACCGCGGCCAACTGCTGTTGTGTCCGGAGGACCTTGATGGACTGGTCGAGGCAGACCATCCGGTCCGGGCGGTGTGGGCCTATGTGGAAAGCCTGGACCCTACGGAGGCCTACGAAGGACTCAGAGCGGTCGAAGGCACCGCGACATCCGCAGGTGTCCGAGATTGATTGCAGCCCATTTGGGCCCTCGCTGCTTTCCCACGTTCTCCCGCTTCGTTGACTGTCACGGTTCGTTGCTCTACTCTGGATCCCGTACTTCGGCCAACGAAATCCAGGGAGGGGAATCATGGGCGGAATGGGAACACGGGTGCTCTTCGGAAGGACGCTTCCGATCTATCTTGTGGCGGCGTGTCTATGCGCCTTCGTGGCCGCGAATCACGCGACGGCCCAGGAGGAGGTGTGGCGCTACAAGCCACCGCGCGGCTTCATCGATTGCAGTCCCGCCGCGGGTGATCTGGACGGCGACGGCGTTCCCGAACTGGTGATCGCCGCGGTGCGAGGGCACGTGGCGGCGGTGGACGGCGCGGGCCAGGAACTCTGGCGGGCCGCGGTGCGGGGTCTGCTCAATACGCCCCCTACGATCGCCAACGTCACAGGCGGACCCGGTCCCGAGGTCATCGCGCTCGAAGCTCACTCTGTCCTCGCCTGCCTGGACGGACGAACGGGCGCCCTGCTGTGGGATTGGCCCCACCGGGCCGGGGTTGAATGGGGCGCCACAGCCGTAACCGCCTACGATTTCGACGGTGACGGACTGTGCGAATTGGTGTTCGGCGATTCGGAAGGCGCGGTCGTCTGCCTGAGCGGCGCGGGCGACACGATCTGGACGTATCACGGCGACCACGGCCAGACCATGTGTCCGGCCGTGGGCGACGTAAACGGCGACGGCGCGCCCGAGGTGATCGTGGGCGGTTGGAAGAAGCCGTTGGTGTGCCTGAGCGAATCGGGCGATCTCCTGTGGAAACGCGACGAAGACGCTCACGGGGCGAGTCCGGTGCTGGCCGATCTCAACGCCGACGGGACCTTGGACATCGTGGCCGCGACGGACAACCTGTTGACCGTGTTCGACGGCGCGGGCCAGGTCGTGTGGACCCACGCCATGAAGCGCCAGATGGACAGCGCCATCACAGTTGTCGATGCCGATGCGGACGGTGAACCCGAAATCTACGCGGCCGACTTGGCAGGCCAGGTTGTACGACTTTCGGCGGCGGGCGAGTTGGAGTGGGAAGGCGATGTGGTGGAACGCGTCCGCCGGTCACCGACCGTCGCGGACGTGGACGGCGACGGCGTGGCCGAGATCCTCGTGGCCGGATACAGCGGATCGATCCACGTGTTCTCGCCGACGGGTCAACTGGAAGCAACCGTAGCGCTCAGCGGACAGAGCAACGCCAGCGCCACCGTCTTCCTGCTCGGGGCAGACAAGCGGCCCGCCGTGGCGTGTCCGTCGACCAGGGGCGACATTCAAGTGTTCCAATGGGCCGACGCCAAACCGGACGCCCAGGTCCTGTCCCCCGAATACCGGGGCAACGCGGCGCGCACCGCTTCGTTGGTTCCCGAAGGGGAGGATCTCGGCGTCGCAATCGCGTCGGTCGATTTTGGCCCTTGCTACGTCGGCGCGAATCTGATCGAAGTGACGATTCACAACCCGCACGGCCACGCGCTGGTGGTGACGCTGGAGGTGACGATGAGCGGTGGACCGCCATCCGCGAACGCGCTGCGGTCCAGTGACACGACCATCAAACACAGCCTGCCCTACACGGTGACCGGCCGTGTGCCCGAGGATATCGCGATGCGGGCAATGGTCGCTCTGGATGCCGGTGACGGCGATGCCGCGCGGCCCATCACGCAACGCACGCGGCGCGCTCATGTAATCCCCTTCATGCGCGAGATCGTCGATTGCCGACGCGCCATCGGCGCGCTACGGGCTGCCGCGCCCCGGCTCCGCGATTCGGCCGATCTGCTGTTGTCCGCCGACGGGTTCGAGGCCCGTCTGCCGCATCTGGAGACGCGAGCGCGCGTGGCGACCGCACAGACCAGTGAAGAGCGCCGCGCGTTGCGGGCCGACCTGCACAACCTGCTCCGCCGCGCTACGCGGTTGAACGCTGAAGTGCAGGCGGTGGCCCGCGCCGCCGGGGATGCCGCGGCATCCCTCGTCGTGACGCCCGCCAATCCCTGGGCCCCCTTCGGCGGCATGGCCGAACTGGGAGAGGACCGGATACTCGACGGGCCCCTGACCGTGGCGGCATTCCAGGGTGAAACCGAGAGCGCTGCGCTGAACGTATTCAACGTGACCCCGAAGCCCGTCACCCTCCGGGTGGAAGTGGGACCCTTCGTGTCCGGTGGCCAAACCGTTCCTGCGGCCGACGCGGTGACGGTCCACGAAGTAGTGGCCGTGCCCACGCGCGACGACGATCTGTCCGCCGACGCCATCCCCGAGTTGAACCAGGCTCAGGCGCTGCTGGTGCCGGGGTGGGACGGGCGGCAGTTGTGGTTCGAGGTGCATGCAGGCGCGTTGACGCCAGGCGTGTGGACGGCGCCGGTCCGGTTGCGGACGCTGGAACCGGACCCCCAGGAGGTCGCGAGCGAGATTCGGGTGACCGTATGGGACGCGGCCCTGCCGGCCGAACAGCCCCTCAGCCTGTGTCATTGGGGCTATGTCCATTCGTCCATGTTGAAGGACATGCCCGAGGCGGCGCTCGCGGACCAGGTGGATCACCATACCAACGTGTTCGTCGGCCTTTTCTATCCGAGAGCGACCTTCGACGAATCGGGCGCGATCACAAGCGTCGATTTCGAGGCCCACGACGCCTACGTGAAGGCCCACGCGCCCCACGGCATCATCCTGTTCTGCGGCTACCAGGGCGCGTTGACAGGGCCGGGACCTCGCGAAGGCGAGGCGTACCGCAAGGCGCACGTGGCCTGGTTGCGCGCGTGGGTGGCGCATCTGAGGGAACTGGGTGTCGGCTACGACGGATTCGCGCTGTACCCCGTCGACGAACCGGGACTGCGGCAAGGGCTGGTGGAGGTCTACCTCACCTACGCGAAACTCGCGCGTGAGGCCGACCCCGCGATTCTCATGTACACGGATCCCGTCGACCGCATCGAGTTGGACGAACTGAAGGCCATGGCGGACTACGTGGACATCTGGTGTCCCAACCGGAGCGGCCTGATTCTGGAAGAGGCCAACGCCGAGAAATTCGCATTCATCAAGGGACTCGGCGAAGTGGTCTGGACCTACGAGTGCGCCGGCAACGCCAAACACCAGACGCCGCTCGGATACTACCGCGCCCAGGCGTGGCTCGCGTGGCGCGAAGACCTCACCGGCATCGGGTTCTGGTCGTACTGCACGTCGCAGGACGACCCGTGGTATCCGCCCAAGGCCACCGACGACTATCTGCTTGTGTACCAGGGCGACGGCGTCGTGGCCAGCAAGCGATGGGAAGCCGTGCGGGACGGTGTCGAAGACTACGGAATGCTGACCGTGCTGCGCGATGCCGCCGCCAAGGCCAAGGCCGAAGGCCGCGCCCCCGAGGCCGTCGCCGCGTCGAAACGACTCCTGGACGCCGCAGCCGCGGAAATCGCCGAGTTCTGTGACAAAGAGGCGAAGGACTTGCCGTCGGACGCGCCCGGCTACGCCGATGTCCGCGTCCAGGCCGACGTGGAATGGGCCGAGATCCAACGCGTGCGCGCCGAGATCGCGCGTCTGCTGACGGAATTGGGAGTCTAGCCACAGGGGATCGGGCATGCTCATCTCCGAGATCGATCCGGATGCGTTGAGTCGCGACGAGACGACCCGGCTGCTGTTCGGGGATAAGGAGGCTCGTCCGTTCAACGGGGATTGTGTGTTTGTGTTTGGCGGGCGCGGGGCGGCCCGCGTGGCCAAGGCGGCCGAATTGTACAACGCAGGCCGGGCGCCAATCGTGCTCTTCTCGGGCGGCTCGCGGTACGGGAAACACGATACGCCCACGGCACTGCGCATGAAGGAGGATGCAATCGAGTGCGGCCTCCCAGCGAACGCCATCGACGTGGAGTGCGAATCGGATAACACGCGGGAGAACGTGCTGGCGTCGCTCCTCGTGCTCGACCGTCGGCTGGGCCTGCACACCATCCGCAGGTTACTGGTGGTCAGTATCCCGTGGCACATGCGCCGGTGTCTTCTGACGCTGTCGACCTATGCCCCGGACTGGATCGAGTACACGTGGTGCCCGGCCGATTACCGGGACCATCAGCCCGATACCTGGTGGAAGCACGACGAGGCGGAGCTGTACGTGACGAAAGAGGTCAGGACTCTGGTCGAAGCGGTTCGATCCGGGCAGTTGCGGGACTTGGACATCAACCTCGGGAGATGAACATGAGTTGCAGACGCGTATTGACGATCGCACTGTTGCTGACGGTAGGTATGGGTGCCGTGGCCCAGGCGGCCGAAGCCCCGCCTGCCATAGATTCCGCCGTGCGGGCAAAGGAGATCGCCGACATGCGGTTCGGCATGTTCATCTGCTGGTCGTTCAGCACGTTTTCGGGTGAGGAATGGACTAGAGACGTGAGCGACCCGGCCTTCTTCAAGGCCACGGGCTGCGACACGGACCAGTGGTGCCAGGTCGCGAAGTCCGCGGGTATGAGCTACATCCTGTTCCTGTCGAAACACCACGACGGCTTCTGCCTGTGGGACACGGACACGACGGACCTGAAGGTGACAAACAGCCCCTTGGGCATCGACGTGTTGGCGAAACTGCGTGAATCGTGCGACAAACACGGCATCAAACTGGCCCTGTACTTTTCGGAAGGCGACTGGAGTTGGCCCGGACGGAAAGGCACGAAGTCAGGCGCGAACCCGGAGATGAAGAAAGCCCAGCTCAAGGAACTGTGTACGCAATATGGACCTATCCAGTTCTTCTGGATGGACCACGCCACCAATGAGGGCGGGGTGGGCCATGTCGAGACGGCGGAGTGGGTACGACAGTTTCAGCCGGACTGTTTTGTGGGGTTCAATCACGGCGCGCCCGCGGGCCGGTTGGCCTTGCGGGAACGGGGCAAGCCCGGTCCCATCGGCGACACGAACGCCAGCAAGTACAACAAGGACGCCGAAGGCAGCTACAAGGGTTATCTGGTGGCCGAGTTCACCTATCCCATCTTGCCCGAACACGAAGGCGGCGCCCAGTGGTTCTACTCCCTGCCGAAGCACGACCGCCTGTGCTCGCCGGCGCAGAAGATCTTCGACGACTACGTGGGCGCAGTGAAGCACGGCAACATCTTCTCGCTGGACGTAGGCCCGAACTATGCCGGCCGCATCCGCGACATCGATGCGAAAACCTTGGCCGAAGTGGGGGAGATGATCCGGAAGGGCGCCGCGGAATGAAGCCAAACCTTCTGTTCTTGTACACGGACGAGCAGGCATTCAACACCTTGGCGTGTTACGGCAACGACCTGATCGAGATGCCGAACCTCAACCGGCTGGCGGCGCAAAGCACGGTCTTCGACCAAGCCTACGTGACCCAGCCGGTGTGTACGCCATCCCGGTCGAGCCTGCTCACGGGACAGTATCCTCACACCAACGGATGCACCGAAAACAATGTGGCCTTGCGTCCGGATACGCAGTGCCTGCCGGAGATGGTGGAGGACAGCGACTACGCAACCGCCCACTACGGCAAGTGGCATCTGGGTGATGAATTGTACGCCCAGCACGGGTTCGACGAATGGGTCGGCATCGAGGACGGTTACAACCGGCACTTCACGGAAGGTCGCGACAAGGACAAGAAGTCGGACTACCACGATTTCTTGATCGAGAGCGGGTTCACACCGAAGAGGGGCGACCGGTTCGGACGCGGTGAAGCGGCGCGGTTGCCGGAGGAGTTTGGGAAGCCCGCGTTCCTTGCGCGGGAGGCGTCGCGCTTCATCGAATCGAACCAATCGCGGCCCTTCATGCTGTACGTGAACTTCCTCGAACCCCACATGCCCTTCTTCGGGCCCCGCGACCACCAGCACGACCCGGCCGAGGTGACGCTCCCTGCGAGCTTCGACAACCCGCCCCAGAGCGCCCAGCCGTTGAAGGCGCGTCTGTTGCGCGAACACTACCTGCGGCACGGGCATAGCGGATTGCCCTTGAAGACGGAGGCGGACTGGCGCCGCATGATCGCCAACTACTGGGGCTTGTGCTCGCTCGTGGACACCCACGTGGGCACGATACTGGACACCCTCGATGCCTGCGGGCTGCGCGACAACACCCTCGTCGTGTTCACGTCCGACCACGGCGACATGATGGGCGCGCACCGGTTGCTGGCGAAATGCGTGATGTATCAGGAAGCCGTGCGCGTGCCCATGCTCATGCGGTTTCCGGGCCAACGTGCCGGGACGCGTGTAGCCGGACCCGTCAGCCAAGTCGACGTTGTGCCGACGCTGCTCGAGGCGCTTGGGCAACCCATCCCGGACCACGTCCAAGGGCGGAGTCTGCTTCCGACGATGACGACTGACGCGCCGTGTGCGTCCGACCCCGTGGTCATCGAATGGAACGGGCCGAACAACGGGTTGGGCGACGTAGCAGGCAAGGTGCAGATACCGGAATGGATGCGCGAACACGGGTCCGCCGACGAGATTCGCGCGGCGATGACGGACCCGGTCCGGACGGTAATCTCGCCCGACGGATGGAAGCTCAACGTCAGTCCCCTCGGCGAACACGAGTTGTACAACCTGAACACCGATCCCAGCGAAACCCGCAATGTGTTCCGCGAGGCCGGACACGCGGCGATCGTCCAGGAACTCGCCGCGACGCTTCACGCATGGCAGGATCGAACCGGAGATGCGGTTGCACTGCCGAAGTTCTAGCGCAAGCCGGCGCGCCTCCCGTTGTGGCCGGTCGCGGCCTCCGGGCCGCGCTTCGACCGAGCCACATCCGCCGACCGACAGGTCTCCAGTCTTCGACCCTGGACGACACATCCGGCTGGAAGTGCCCGCTTCCTCATCCCCGGCCAACCACCCTCACCGTCATCCCGAGCGAAGTCGAGGGATCTCTTGTCCACCGCGGCACCACGTCAGCGCCAGCACCCCGCCGCATCACGACCCTCCTGGGAACGCCAATCTCCCGATTGGTCCCCTCCGCTACGACCGATAGGTCTCCAATTGAAGTCTCCGCCCCAAACAGAGTATGCATGGTCAATGGAAAAGGACGGCGGAGTGGGCCGTCGCTGCAGAAGGGGGCCAGCATGAACATTTCCAGCGAAGACGTGCGCCGGTACTGGAACCAGAACGCCGAGACCTGGACGGATCACGTCCGGCGCGGGTGGGACACCTACCGGGAGGTGTACAACAATCCTGCCTTCCTCGCCTTTCTGGGCGACGTGCGCGGACTGCGCGTCCTTGACGCGGGATGCGGCGAAGGTACGAACACGCGGATTCTTGCCGAGGCCGGGGCCTCGACGACGGGCGTCGACATCGCGGACAACATGATCCGGGCCGCCCGCGAACGCGAGGAACGGGAACCCTTGGGGAGCCGGTTCGAGGCGGGCTCCTTCTGCGATCTGGGCCAGTTCGGTACGTGCAGCTTCGATTTGGCGGTGTCTTTCATGGCGATCATGGACGGGCCCGATTTCCCCGCCGCCGTTCGCGAGTTGTACCGCGTCCTGAAACCGGGCGGCGATTTGGTGTTCAGCATTCTGCATCCGTGTTTCAACACGAAGGGCCTGTCCTGGCTGCGCGACGAAGATGGGACCTGCACAGGATCGATCCAGTCGGACTACTACGACACCACCCCGCGCGTCGAGCAGTGGCGGTTCACGAAAGGCGGCGCGCCCAAGGATGCGCCCATGTTCGCGGTACCGCGTTTCCCGTTGACTCTGTCGGACTACGTGACCGGGCTCATCCAGGCAGGATTCCGGTTGATGGCGATCGAGGAACCCCGGCCCTCGGAAGCGCTATGCGGTGAGCATCCCTGGCTGTGGCGGTTCCGCAACCACGCTGCACCTTTCCTGTACGTGCGGGCACGGAAAGACCTGCAAGCTTGATTCGTGAAAGGCGGGAAGGGGCGTGGCCTACTCGGACCGCTTCTTGTTGCCGACGAGGCGGCGTTCCTTGGCGTAGTCGTACAACTGCTCGCGCATGAGTTTGCGGCCGCGATAGAGCCGCGACATCACCGTGCCCAAGGGGCACCCCATCCGCTCGGCGATATCCTTGTACGAAAGATCCTCCAGGTCGGCCATGATCACCGCCTGACGGAAATCCTCCGGCAACGATTCGATGGCCTCGCGGACCTCGTCTTCGAGAAGCTCCAGTAGCTCGCTCGAGTTGTCGGATGAAGGCTCGTAGCCCACGTTGGGGTCGGGCGACGTGTCGGCGGCGGGTTCGGCCCCGCTGAGTTCGACGAACGTAGGCCGCCGCGCCTTGCGTCGATACTCGTTGATGAACGTGTTGCGCAGAATGGTCAGCAGCCACGCCTTGATATAAGTGCCCGTCTCGAACTTGGCATGGAACCGCAAGGCCTTGACAACGGTATTCTGGGTCAAGTCCTGCGCGTCTGCCGCGTTCCGCGTGAGCCGCAACGCGACCCCATACAGCATGTCCATGTGGTCCAAGACCAGCTTCTCGAACTGCTTGGAACGCCGCTCCGGCTTTTCGGCTACTTGGGTCAAGACTTCTATCCAAACACCCGGTCGTAGGTCTTCCCCGTATGCCCCCGCCCCGGCTGCGATAGTGGCTCGCGCCAAAAGAATCCTTAGCCATCTATCCTAACAGCCTCCGGGCGCTTGATCAATACCCTTCTTGACCCGAGGAGCCCAATGAACCGTCCGCTAGCGGTCTGCGAACGAGACAACGCCTCCGGCACGCGACACCAACGATGCACTGGACATCACCGCGCGCAATCGCTATAATTCAATTTCCTAACGGTCGGGGCGTGGCGCAGTCCGGTTAGCGCGCTTGACTGGGGGTCAAGAGGTCGGAAGTTCAAATCTTCTCGCCCCGACCATTTAAGAGATTTAGCCTCAAGGGTTTACGCAAATTACCCTTGGGGCTATTTTCTTGTCTATCTGGATTGTGACTCGTATGTGACTCGCGCGAAAACTTTCCAAGGTGTTTGAGTCACAACCGGGTCACGTGGCTGTCGCGCATGCCAGGCAGGTGTGTGCGCGGTTTTGGGCACTCCGTCGTCCCCCGGCATGCCAGGCCACGCGTTGCTCCTTCACGCTTCCTCGTCCTTCCACTTGTCTGGGCGCGCAGTGCGAGCGCCACACGGAGTTCGCAAGCGCAGCACGGGGGCAGGACAACATCGCGCGTCACCATCACACAAGCCCCCAGCCCACCGCGTCAGAATCTTTACCACGCCCCCACCCCCTCCTCGCCAGGTCCCCCGCTTAGGTCGAGAGAAGGCGTGAAGGATTATGGGTGACAAGCGCCTGTTGGTCCATTGGTTGCGGAGACGTTTTCAATAGCTAGCCTACAAAGGGAGACCCCCCGGCTATGCCGGGGAGGCATC
>JAAEQP010001318.1 GCA_024231375.1 bacterium
AGGCCGTGTCGCTCAGCGACAAGACCCACCACCTGCACGGCTACGTTTCGCCGGACGCCATTCATTGGACAGAGTTGCCGGAACCGGTGCTCACGAACAGCGTCGGCGCCTTCGACTCGCAGAACCTTGTCTTCTGGGACACGGTTCGCAACGAATACCGCGCCTACTTCCGCACGTTCCGAGGCAACGTCCGCACCATCACCACCGCGGTGTCGAAGGACTTCAAGACCTGGACGGATGTCCAGGACATCGTCTACAACGACGACGCGACCATGGCGTTCTACACGAACGTCATCAAGCCCTACTACCGCGCGCCGCACCTCTTCATCGGGTTCCCGGCGCGGTACTGCGACCGCGGGTGGTCGGAGTCCATGCGCGCGTTGCCCATGCGCGAGCACCGTGAAGGCCGCGCGAAGTTCAGCCAACGCTACGGCACCACCGTCACCGACAGCGTCATGATTACGAGCCGCGACACCCTCCACTTCAATCGCTGGGGCGAGGCCTTCATCCGTCCCGGCCTGCGCACGGCCGACAACTGGGTCTACGGCGACAACTACATCGCCTGGCACGCCGTCGTCACAAAATCGGACATCGAGAACGCGCCGGACGAGCTTTCGTTCTATTCGACGGAAGGATACTGGACGGACACCTATTCGAAACTGCGCCGCTACACCATGCGCATCGACGGCTTCGTATCGGTGAACGCCCCGTTCAAGGGTGGCGAGCTTGTGACCAAGCCCATCGTCTTCACTGGCAAACACCTCGTCCTCAACTTCGCCACGTCGGCTGCGGGCGTCATGTACCTCGAACTCCAGGATGCAGACGGGAAGCCCATCCCCGGCTACACCATGGAAGACGCGCTGCCCATCTTCGGCGACGACCTCGCCCGCGTGATCCCCTGGAAAGACGGCAAGGACCTCAGCGCCCTAGCCGGCAAACCGGTGCGCTTGCGGTTCCGCATGTCCGACGCGGATGTGTATTCGATGCAGTTCACGGAGTAAGGCGCATCGGGCGAGCTGGAAACTCCAAGGCCCGGATGGCTCGCCCTTGTAGCTGGACCGCAACGATTCTGGGAGGACCGAGGAGTCTGGACAGATGACTGCACACTGTTCTTCCCGCGCAATGCTGATTGCGTTGGCGTTCTGCCTGCTTGCCGTTGGCTGTGCAGCAACCCGCGGCAGTTCAGGCGACCCAGCCACATACCCGGCACAGCTTGAGCACATCCGCCTCAGCGACGATGGCGCGCACTTTGTCTTGGCTGACTCGGGCAAACCGTTCATTCCGTGGGGGTTCAACTATACGCACGACGCCTCCGGCCGCCTGGTGGAGGAGTTCTGGGAAACGGACTGGGCAATGCTCGAGGAGGACTTCCGCGAAATGAAGGCGCTCGGGGCGAATGTCGTTCGCATTCATCTCCAAACACACACCTACGTGAGCGCTCCGGGTGAGACAGACGAAGAGGCCCTGCAACGGTTGTCGCGTTTGCTCGATCTGGCCAAAGATATCGGCATCTACCTCGACATAACGGGCCTAAGTTGTTATCACAAGCGATACGTGCCGGAGTGGTACTCCACGATGAACGAGGCGGAGCGCTGGGCGACTCAGGTACTGTTCTGGGAAGCAGTCGCGCGGACCTGTGCCGATAGCCCCGCTGTATTCTGCTACGACCTGATGAACGAGCCCGTGCTTCCCGGCGCCAAGGACGTCAAGACGGACTGGCTCACGGGCGAGCTGAGTGGGAAGCACTTCGTGCAATACATTTCGTTGGATTTGGCCGGTCGCTCACGCACGGACGTTGCCCGAGCCTGGACCAATCTGCTCGCAGCTTCGATTCGCAAACACGATCCCCTCCACCTCATCACCGTCGGCGTCATCAACTGGACACACAAGTGGCCGAAGGCGAAACCCATCTTCTATGCGGAGGACGGCAGCGACGGTCTGGACTTCGTCAGTGTCCATATCTATCCCAAGCAAGGCGAGATTCGGAAGGCGCTCGATGCGCTGGACGTGTACGACCTCGGAAGACCTCTCGTCATTGAAGAGACGTACCCGATGAACTGTTCCAGCGACGAAATCGAGGCGTTTATGGTTTCGTCACGCACCGTCGCGGAGGGTTGGATCACGCACTACTTCGGAAGGACGGTCGAAGACTACGCCGCCGAAAGTACAGGCGCCGCAGATGTGATTCATCGGTCCTGGTTTGAGCGGGCGCCTGCGGTGGGCCGGAAGCTTCTCAAGTATCCGGCTGAAGAGTGACAGCCACCACGCTCTTCCGGGCTGAAGCGATATGCTCAGATCGTCCGCGGCGGCCAGCTCGAAAACGATTCGTCTTCGTCCGGCCCCAATCGCTTGCGGAGTTCCGTGGCGGCATGTGCGAGGGCGTCGCACCACGCAGCAATCTGGTCGGTTCCCGGGGCGCCTCCCTCCCACGCGTTCCACGCAGCGAAGAGCTCTTCGAACGGCTTCACACCCACCCAGCCGCCGCACAAG